>DAIQPD010000051.1:0-24403 GCA_036787535.1 Chryseolinea sp. | reverse complement strand
AAGGTATTGATGAATGGACGCCCTTGAATACCGAAGAGAATTATGATTTGAAGTATTCCATGGAAGGTGCATTAACCTATTCTGTCAATACGGTTGCTGTGCACACCTTAGAGAAAGCAGGTATTGAAAACACAATTGCATTAGCACAGCGAATGGGAATTACAAGCGAGTTAGAGCGATTACCTTCACTGGCATTGGGTGCGGCAGATGTTTCTATGACTGAAATGGTGACAGCTTATTCGTGTATGGCAAATAATGGACAATCGGTCAAGCCGTATTATTTAACTTCTATTGCTTCTCGTGATAAGGTGGTGTTAGAAAATTTTGTTCCGACAATCGGGGAACAAGTTCTATCGAAAGATAACGCAACTATGTTAGTTCAAATGTTAAAGAGAGTTGTGAATGAAGGTACGGGTGCTGGGATGCGTTCACGGTTTGGAGTCACAAATGATATGGCCGGAAAAACAGGAACCACACAATCCAATGCAGATGGATGGTTTATTGTAATGACACCCAATCTGGTTGTTGGATCATGGGTCGGTGCTGACGATCCACGCATTCATTTTCGTACGACATCCCTGGGGCAAGGAGCTGCAACCGCATTACCTATTGTTGCTACTTTTTTTCAGCAGGTTAACAAGGATCAAGCATGTGTAAAAATAAGTCAGGCATATTTTCCAGAACTGCCTTCAAACCTTGAACGCAAGCTTTCCTGTGATTTATACAAGACCGATAAAAATTTGTTGGAAAAGATTTTTGGTAAAAAAGAAAGAGACTCAACAAGAGCATTCGGTGAGAAGGAGAAGAAAAAGAAAGGTTTCTTTAAAAGGTTATTTGATTTATAGGTATCCACGTGTTACGCCAACTACACAAATCTTGCTTTCTATTTTGTGTTCCTCCATACTTAATCATACCTTAGACATAGGTAATTGATGTTACACACTTAGTAGCTTCTTTGTGACTTCGTGTTTTAGTGGCCTGATTTTTTTCGCCACAAAGGCAAGAAGTCACAAAGTTTCACAAATAAAATACAAGTCTCTTTGTTGTTTTTTTAGCATCAGATAGGTATTTAAAAAAATCAATTTCAACTTTAAACATTCAGATTATGAAATATGCGTATACCTTCTTTATTGTGCTGATCATCTCGCAAAATATCCTGGCGCAAACTCCAGCGGCAGAAATACAAATTAAAACTGCCTTGCTCGCTGCACCCGAGGAGAAGCGTGAAGGTGCGATGGTGTATGGATATAATGCGAAGGATGAATTGATTGTGCTTCGAAAAGGTACGAATGAACTAGTTTGTCTTGCAGATAATCCGAAGCAAAAAGGGTTAAGCGTTTCGTGTTATCATAAAGACCTTGAACCGTTTATGGCGCGAGGCAGAGAACTGAAGTCAGAAGGTAAATCGTTTCAGGAAATATTTGACATTCGGGAAGCTGAAGCAAAAGCTGGAAAACTGATCATGCCGAAGCAAGCTTCAAACTTGCAAATTTACTCAGCTACAGAGGAAGGTTACAACGCAACTACCGGAGAAGTAGCGAAAGGTAATTTTAGATATGTAGTGTATATCCCGTGGGCAACGGCTGCCAGCACCGGACTTCCAATAAAACCTGAAGCACCAGGCATGCCCTGGATTATGGATCCAGGAACGCATCGTGCGCATATTATGATCAATCCGATTTCGAAGGATTAAGGAGAGGGGCTTGGCGCTAAATCAATTCTTCCTTACCATCAATACAGAATCTTTGCCACGAATGCACGAATAACATTCTCGAAATTGATTAAGGTATTCATGGCAATAATTTTTACCCAAACAAATTAGAACTCAGATACCGATCTCCGCGATCACAAATAATGAATACTATAACTCCGGATTCTATTTCAGTGGCAATTTTTAGCGCAGCATAAAGTCCACCACCGCTACTCATACCGGCCAGTATTCCTTCTTCTTTTGCAAGTCTGCGCGTCATGTCGGTTGCATCTTTTTCATTTACATCAACCATGCGATCCACTCGCTTCGGATCAAAAATTTTCGGAAGATATTCTGGCGACCATCTTCTGATTCCGGGAATACACGACCCATCAGTAGGTTGTGTGCCTACAATCTGAACTTCTGGATTTTGTTCTTTTAAATAACGAGACACGCCCATGATGGTACCTGTAGTACCCATCGAGGAAACAAAGTGTGTTATTTTTCCATTGGTGTCTTTCCAGATTTCCGAGCCAGTAGTTTTGTAATGAGCAGTATAATTATCAGTATTGGCAAATTGATTCAGAATATAGTATCCTTCCTTTGCTGCCATCTGCTCTGCCAGCTCTCGAGAATATTCAATTGTTTTTTCGTGAGGTGTCAGAATCACTTTGGCTCCATAAGCTTCCATCGTAAGAACACGTTCCCGGGTTGAATTATCTGGCATCACCAAGGTCATTTTTAATCCCATGGTTCGGGCGATCATCGCCAGTGCTATTCCGGTATTACCACTTGTGGCTTCCACAAGTTTATCTCCGCGTTCGATCTCACCTCTGTCAAGTGCGCCTTTGATCATGAAATAAGCTGCTCGATCCTTTACACTTCCACCCGGATTATTACCTTCCAGTTTTCCGTACACCGTTACATTTTTATTGGTGGGTATATATTGTAATTCAACCAGTGGTGTGTTGCCGATTAATTCAAAGAACTTCATAATGAGTAAATATTATTTAAATGCGCTGTCGTCTGATTTAAAAGAAACGAGATTCGTTTCATCCGTATCTGCGTTATATATTTTTGCCTGGTAATATATTTTCGAGTGAGGTGCAACACTTCGAGTGATCCATACATTACCTCCAATCACACTATCATGACCGATGACGGTTTCTCCGCCAAGGATGGTGGCACCCGCATAGATGATGACATTATCTTCAATAGTAGGATGGCGTTTCTTTTCTGCGTCACCCTTATCAACACTAAGAGCACCGAGTGTAACGCCTTGATATATCTTAACATGGTTGCCGATGTTGGCAGTTTCACCAATCACAACTCCGGTTCCATGATCAATACAAAAGTGTTCACCAATTTTTGCGGCTGGGTGAATATCGATTCCAGTTTTGCTATGAGCATGTTCGGTAATCACGCGCGGAATACCGACAACACCTAAACCATGGAGTTGATGTGCCAGCCGATAAGCTGCCGTAGCATAAAAACCCGGATAGGTACGAATTACTTCACTTGTATTTTTTGCAGCCGGATCACCTGAATACATGGCCTCAACATCATGATGCAATTGTTCATGAATACGCGGTAACGCATCAAAAAACTGATTCACTACTTCACGCTCATTCATTACTTTTTTGCCGGGAGTATTTCGAATCATATCTTCCAGATTGTTTTGCAATTCAATAACGTGCGCTTCAAAGTCTTTAATTGATGAAAACGATTCGCGTGAAAAATCAGGGAAGAGTGTGCCCAGCAACTGCGTAAAGAATTGTGAGACCTCTGCCGGAGAAGGACAGGTAGGGCATGCCTGATGAGATTGATACAGTTTCTCGATAAACGTTTTGTTCATACTGCTTAAAGGAGATTTAATATGATTAGGTTCAACGCATCGATTAAAATAATGGATGCAATTTGAGAAAATTCTTTATTATTGAGTTGTCTCCGGATAAGCACTGAAGAAATAAGAAATAATGTTGTGAGTCGCAGTGCAGAATAGCTGAAAGCCCAATCATCTATTGGTAAAGACATCACTTATTTGCAGGATTGTGAATCAGAATTTCAACCCGTCTGTTCTTGCTCCTTCCTTCTTCTGTTTTGTTGGACATGAGGGGTTTTGAACTGCCAAGACCATCAAAAGATATTAGCTTCTTCAACACACCTTTCTCAATTAAGTATTTCGCTACTGCTTCGGCTCGCTTGGCAGAGAGCACTACATTGTCCCGCTCTTTTCCAATGTTATCAGTATGCCCTGAAACATGGACTTCCAAGGTTGGATGTGAAAGAATATAAGAAGCAAGATGATCCAGTTCAGAAAATTGGTCAGCCTTCAGTGTAAACTTACTGGTCTCAAACAAGAAATCGTGGAGGGTAATCAAGCTATCGGGTTTCAGCAAGGGCTCCGTTACGGTGTTGGTAGTTTCTTTTACAACAACAGGTTCTGGTTTTTTATCGATGTGCACTGTGTCCGTAGGACTCAATTGAGGTGAAGGCTTGATGTTTTTATAAAGACCTTTCCTCGCATTCTTCCTCACTTGCTTTTCAAAATGCCTGAGACTAACTATACCCGATACCTTTTGTCGGCCTACAATTCTTCTACACGCATAATTAAAACATAGAATTTTCTGAAAGTATGAATGATGATCCGTTCGGTCTAACACCTTTCTGTTATTTTGAGGGACATGCGATATGAAGGGAGGTGTCTTTGGGTTTCCATACTCACGACCTTCATTTACTGGAGAAAATGCATGCCTGGTGCAGGAAGAAAATAGAATGATAGCTAAGAGGAGAACAAGAAGTTTTGTCTGGGTAAGCGTTGAGTAAATTATGAGGTGCATCATTTACCCATGATCGAATTTAAAATACTTATAGCGTTTGGTTGCATTCCTGTTAGGATTAACAAGGTAAATAATATAGCAAGAAGGTAACGGTATCCCAGAGGCAGAATTGTGTGCCTTTTGATTTATTCTATCCGGTCTTCTTGATATTCTGAAAACCTGATATCTCTACAAGTAAACGAATAGTAATCTTCACTCACCTATTTATATATTTAGTTAAGATGTGGTGGCGCTTGCTTGTTGTGTGCTATCGGTTTAGAAGCAAACACAAGTGCCTGGAGAACCAACAGAATAACGATGGTGATTGCGAAAGCGAGCTGTGACAATGTCTTACCTGATGCATAAAGATTTTCAGCTTGTTTCATAATCAATTTGGATTCCTCCAATTGAATGGATGAGAGTTCACTCAATAGTATAAGGGCTTGATTGGCTATTTCCAACTTCGATTGAACGTCAGACTTTTCAGAAGATTCAAATTCGTTAAGCGTTTTTAGCAACGCAGCAAACTTCACATCTTCAGTCTTTGTGAATTTTGTTTTTAAGTAAGCATCACTTAGTCCATCAATATCAGAGAGCAATGTTTTAATTTGATTTGGAGAATGTTCACCATCCACATCAGTTGAATTCAAGGCTTGCTTTATTTCATAGATATCAATGGTCATTTTTAGAATATAGTCTTCAACGACTAATCGATCTTCATACAAGGTGCTAATCGATTTCTTGACGCTGCTGGTATGATCCCGGTCTGCATAGTTGCTAAGCAAAACCAACATACAAAGTGAGAAAAGAGCACCTGAAGCAACCAATTTGTTTTGTATACTGTAGGTCCATTTCATATACTTAGAAAGTTATTTGATGTGCCGAATATAGTGCTGTTTATTGATTATTAATTCAAGTGCAGTGGTGTTACGCAAAGAAGCAGAGAATCAAGTTGCCGAGGCTTAGGCCGCATTAACATAAATTTCTTCAGAAATCGCTTCGTTACTTCTATCTTTAGAATAGTCACTATTAAATTTTAAGCAAATGAAGAGAAGAAAGTTTATTTCAGAGTCTTTGTTCGGAGCAGCAGGACTTGCCATGAGTAGTCATGCCTTTGCAAACATTATTATTCCTCAACAGAAAAAGAAACTGGGCGTGGCCTTGGTAGGACTTGGTTACTACAGCACTGATTTGCTTGCACCGGCATTACAGTTAACTACACAGTGTTACCTTGCCGGAATAGTAACGGGTACTCCTTCAAAAGCGGAACAATGGAAGAAACAACATAACATTCCCGACAAAAATATTTACAACTACCAGAATTTCGATTCACTCGCAAACAATCCTGACATTGATGTGATCTACATTGTACTTCCTCCATCGATGCATGCTGAGTATAGTATCCGGGCCGCTAAAGCGGGCAAACATGTTTGGTGTGAAAAGCCGATGGCGATGACCGTTGCTGAATGCCAGAGCATGATCGATGCCTGCAACCAAAACAAAGTGAAGCTGAGCATTGGTTATCGTTTACAGCATGAACCCAACACAAAAAAAATTATACAATTCAGAAAAGAACTTACCTATGGCAAGGTGATAAAAGCAGAAGCCGCTGCCGGATACTTTGATGGTCGCACCCATCATTGGAAACAAACAAAAAGTTTAGGCGGTGGCGCGATGTACGATATGGGAGTATATCCATTGAACGCAGCGCGTTACAGCACAGGGTTAGAGCCCATCGCGGTTACAGCAAAAGCATCAACCACCCGACCTGAAATTTATACAGAAGTAGAAGAGACCATGGCCTTTGATCTTGAATTTCCACAAGGCGTGACTGCAAAATGTGAAACCAGTTTTGGTAAAGACATGAATGATCTTTTGGTAACGTGCGATAAAGGCTGGTATAAACTCTCACCCTTCCAGGCTTATAATGGTATCAATGGTGTTACCAGCAACGGAACAAAACTAAATGCTCCCATTCAAAACGAACAAGCTCAACAAATGAATGATGATGCACTCGCGATAATGAATGGAACAACGCTCATGGTTCCGGGCGAAGAAGGTTTAAAAGATATCAGAGTAGTGGAAGCGATTTATAGATCGGTGGCGGAGAAGAAGCGAGTGGAGATTGGTTAGTGAAATATTTTGTTTCCTATTCAAACGTATAGTTACCTATGCTCTTTCCAAACACTTTCTTAAAGGTCTGCTCTGTTCTCTTCTTCACGTCATCACGTTCAGTAAGTTCACATATCTCTATTAAATTATAATAATGACTTTTATTCATTTCATTAAAATTGTTGGGATTACTTAAAAAATAAAACGCAACGTCACCCAATTCCTTTTTGGTTAGATTTTTTAGAAAGTTACTTACCCATCTCAATTCGTTACTATAGTAACCTGTGTAACGTGACACATAAAAGTTGAATGTGCCACTGTTTTTGCTAGTATATAATGTGCTGAATATTTTTCCAATTCTGGAAATGAGGTAAGCATTTTTTGGATATCTATTCAAAAGCTGCATGGCATAGAATAATGACCAATCATATTTCTTTTGCAGATATGCGGTTTCAACGGTTTCAAATTCTGCAAGCTCAATACAACTATTTGCAAATTCAGAATCTTGATACTGTACCGATTTATGTGAGGCGTTTTTTTTCAAATGAAGTTCTTGTATTCTAAACTCAATTTCCGGATGGGTGTCAACGGAATCTTTGAGTCCGATAAAACTAATCTCACTTCTATCCTTGTTATAAAGACTCAACTGCTCGTCCAGCCACTCGATTTTAAACGGATATTCTATAGCATCAAAGGGAAGAAATAAATCCACATCAATAGGTCGTTTTGGTTTTAACGAATACTCGATCATAGACAGTGCTGATATTGCTTCGTCCACATCATAACCTGCATTATTTATTAATACAATGGCCATAGAATCAGCCTTTAATTCATTTTCACGACTATGTTTAGTTACTCCATATATCAAGTTTCGCAATTCCTCAATTTCTTCTGGCTCTATTTCGCCAGCCATAATTTTTTTTAGCTGCTCTTTCGTTTTTAGCGAGAGGTTTGTGCTTGCTTCCAATAAGATTCTTTCACGTATATGCCCCAACTCATCATGAGCCATTTCGTGTGCTACAACAAACGCCAATTGATCTTCATTTTCAATTCTACCTATTAAACCAATATTCGCCATAAAAAGACCTCGCCCATAGCATGATGCGTTTGCCTGAAGGCTTCTCTTAATAAATATTTTGCGATAATGATTATCTAAAGACGGGGTTGCTTCTACCAGATTGAGAAGTACTGAATTTACAAAGTTTTCAAGAGAGTCATCTTTTACGTATGCTCCTTTCTGAACTTCTGAGACCAAAAAAGCGTGGCGTTTCGCATTTATCCTTTTAACTAAATGTCGATTGGGAATATACAAAGAGTCGGGAAACTCTTGGGCTGTCTGATCTTTATATGTTGCTGTGAACTCTTTTGTAAAAGCGATGTAGCTACCGCGCGCTGTATAACTGGTTTTGAGCTGTGCGTTTGAAACTGCATAAGACAACAAGAAAAAAAGACTTATAATACCTTGACGGCACATAGATTTACTAACCAAATGAATTATTGACTACGGGAATTTTATTGAGGCGCAAGATAAAAAGTATTTTTGCTTGTGCCACAGACATTGAGATTCATTGCATTACTCCTCAATCACCACCGGAAAATCCTGCCCTCTGCTAAAGGTATAAGGATATTGTGGTTTGCCTTTTAGTTTACGCGTCATCTCTGGTACCTGATCATCGATGTAAGACTTCAATTCATAGATCGTAACCTTGCCATCCTTTGGTGCACCATCGGCTTCACCTTGTAGTGCTTTGATCAATACATAGGTAAAAAGCCCGTGACCCAGTTCAGCAAACTCGGTTGCAAATTGTTCGCTGCCGGCAGAGGCCATTACGTGTATACCTGCGCTTCGCGAAAGTTGTGCGATGGCTTTCTCTTCACTTGCGCCACGCGTGGCTAATAATTCAACAGATCCACCCGATTGACAAGCATCCATAATAATCAATTGCTTTAAAGCATGGATGCGACTGAACCGATCTTGCAACATGCTGGCTTCGATTGCTTCTCTGTTGAGCGAACCCGCATCGTATAAGCGAATACTTTCAGTAGGAATGAAATAAAATTTATCGTCTACCATCGAACCATGACCGGCATAGTAAAAGATGAATACATCTTCTTGATTTGCCTTGCTTGCTAATTCATCAAGCTTGGCTAATATTTTTGTTCGGGTAGCATCTTCATCATATAAGGTATGCAGTTCAATCTTCTTGAAGAGCTTGGTGCTTTTTTCATCCATCATTGCGCTGAACGATTCGGCATCCGGCTTTGCATAGTTTAAATTCAGTTTACTGTTTTTGTATTGGTTGATGCCCACTGAAAGAATGTAACACGTGCTGCTTTTGGAAGCATGATCTGAAATTACCTCAACAGGTTGTGCGTCTGATTCTACCTTTTCTTTATTGCTGGCCACAGCAGAAAAGGTATTGACACCTCCTATTAAATCAACAACATGTTTATAGGTAGTGAATTGATTCCTGGACGAAGGGTACGTTAACGTTTCTTTATTCAGTAAAATGCTCTTTCCATTATGAAGTACACGGAGGTTTTCAGCACCATTACCATTGTTGGTTATGCGTACCAGTATCTCTGCTTTATTGTCTGGAGCAGTAAGTACCGCAACCCGTACCGTTGGAGGCGGTGAATTTTTTAATTTATTCTGAATACCTTTTGAATCATCGCTACCTCCGCGACTTTGAAATATTTTGGGAAGAAGATCAGGGCGATAGAATTCATTGAAGAACTGATCGACAGAATATGTTTTTAAACCGTTTACAAAATGAATGTATTTTCTGGCATCGTCAGTTCCATTAAAATATCCTTCCGGATTTTTCACCATCCAGTCTTTTTCACCTAAATGAATATGCTCAAAAAATTCGCGCCCACTGGATAAATCCCAAAACTTAGTTACACCATCCAGACTATGGCTGATCAATAATTTTCCATCCGGACTAAACAGCAATGATGTTACTTCTGCTTTGTGTCCATCGAAGGTCCGAATAACATTTCCAGAGTTTACATCCCAAACCCGAACGATGCGATCCGCACCCGCAGAGTAGATTGATTTACCATCAGCACTGAAGATTGCAGTGTGCACTGCGCCATGGTGTCCTTTGAATTTCTTTATGGCAAGTCCGGTACCTAAATCCCACAAGCGAATGGAGCCATCCCAACTGGAACTCAATAACGATTTTTGATCGTTGCTTAAATGGATGGAAGAAATGATATCCGTATGTCCCACAAAATTCCGAACTTCTTTCTTGGTATCAATTTCCCATAGTTGCAAACTATTATCGAGTCTTGCTGAAATAAGGTAGAGATCGTTTGGATGTGGTATTACTGTGTAAGCGGAATATTTTTCGAGATCAAAATAGGTAAGCATTTTTCCGGTTTTGATATCGTGAATTTTCATGGAAGCATCCCAACTACAGGTAATAATTTTTGTTTCATCATCATTAAAATAAATATCGAAGATGGGCTCGCGATAGCTTTCAATTACGGTTGATGAATCACCGGTCTCTGTATTCCACAACATAATTTTTCCATCACCTCCACCCGTCAACATCTTCTTTCCATCTTTTGAAAGATCATAACAGAGCACTGCTTTTTTATGACCTGTATATTCCATCATCAGTTTACCTGTGGCAATGTCCCATCGTTTTACCTTTGTGCCAAACTTACCTTTGATGAGCGTCTTACCATCGTTGGAAATGAGCAATGCGTTTTTTAATCGCACGTATTTCGCGATATACGATTCCCAATAGAAGTTCGGATCATAATTTAATCCACCCTGATCGCGTTGATTTAAAAATCCTGTGAAAACATGATTCTTCTTTTTTGCAGCGATGGACCAGGAGAACATGGTATTGTCATCAGAAGTAATCAATATGTTTTTACTATCGTCAGTGAAGGTAATCTCGCGGAACTTACCTTTCTCTTGTGCTGCCAGCGAATCAAGTAATTGTCCGGTAGCTTCATTCCAGGTTTTAACATCTTCTTCTGTTGATAATGAAAGTTTCTTTCCGTCAGCACTGATGGCTAATCCCGTCAGGTCATCAATCTCTTTTCCGTATGATTTGATCAGCTTGAAATTGGATACGTCATATTTCTGTAACACGTCATGGTGAGAAGCTTTGTATAAATATTTACTGTCCGGACTAAAAGCAACACGCGTTCCGCAGCCACCACAGAAGCCATCTACAATCTTAAAGGTATTTGCGAGTTTCCAATCAATGGTTTGAAATAACTTTACAACACGATTATCTTCACCAACCGCGAGCCATTTGCCATCGTTACTAATAGCTGCGTTTGTACCGGTACCTAAACCTTTGTCGGCATCCACGGAAATTTTGGTAATTACATTTTTTGTTTTGAGATCGCGCACCACAAGAGAATCTCCACCTCCATTATCAATGAGCCCGGTATAAAAAAAGAATCGTGACTTTGGATCGAATCCAACACTGCGAATGTATTCCGGGGTAGTGGTTGCATAGATTTCTTTTCCGGTAACAACATCCCAGAGGCGAACGGTTTTGTCGTTGCTGCCGGTAAGCAATAACTTTCCATCAGCACTAAACTTTAAACAGGTGACGCTGCCTTCGTGCCCTAGAAAACTTCTTACCTCGCGACCTGTTCGAATCTCCCACAACTTTGCTGATTTATCGCGACTACCAGTAGCAACATAATTACTATCCGGACTAATCGCCACAGCAAGCACGGCAAGTTCATGTCCTTTCTGAATTACTGTTTCCAGTGATTGACTGAAGAGCGTTTGCGCAAGAAGTATTGAAAGTAAAAGAGAGAATATTTTTTTCATGATGAGAGAGAAATTGTTTTGGTGTTCAGGTGTGTATTTGTTGAAAAAGTAAAATGCAAATAAACCGCAGAGAACGCAGAGGTTCGCAGAGGGTATTGAGAATTGACGGGTATTAGTTTTTTCATTGAACAAATTCTCAATAGGTAATTCAGAATGCATTTGCCTTTAACTCTGCGTTCCGCTGCGGTTAAAATTATTCAAGATGCTTATGAAAGTACAAACTATAATCTGGCAACAATTCCGGATGTGCAATCTTCACCAGGTCTTGCAAAACAATATCAGGACGCAAATACCCAAGTTCTAAATATTCGCTTCCACCCTTTGCGCCTTTGCGAGCGTCATAGGTATAGACTTGTTTTTGTTTGAGTGGTTTAAAATTCCCATATCGATGATCTGCTTTTATAATTTCATCCAATGAAGAATAGGATGCAACACCAATCCAAAGATCAGCACCGTGCGCTTTTTCATACACAGATTCAAAACTCAATTCCAAGTATCCATTTGAAGCATCATCACTCCATAGGTAATGGCAACCCGCATCTTCAAAAAGACGCGCAGCATAATTTTTTCCACCGGGTAGAAACCAGGTATCACCGTATACAATTCCACTCAGCACCGTGGGTTTAGTTGTGACTTTATCAGCTAACGCTTTCGTACCGTTGTATTGTTTTTCTATGACTTGAAAAATAGAATCCGCTTCTTTCTCCTTGTTAAAGAATGCTGCCATGAACTTAATCCATTCGGCTCTTCCTAAAGGATGCTTCTCTAAGTATTCTGCATTCAGTATAACAGGAATGTTTAACTCTTCTATTTTTTTAAACTGCCCTAAGTCGCTGCTCATGGTATAACCCATTACCACATCCGGTTTTAACATGGCCAGCATTTCAATGTTCATACCCTTGTCCATGCCCAACTCCTGTACCTTGCCGGAATCAATACGTAAACGGGTTTTTGTTGAACTGATATAATCGAGACTTGGAAAGCCAATGAGCTTATCACTCTCCTCTAAATAATCAAGCATTGGAATATGAGTGGTCGATGTGCAGACAATAGAGGTAATGGGTGTACGAATAATCTTTACATCGGCATCGTGTGTTGGAATGCTATCACCTTTTGGAACGAGCAAATATTTATAACCAGATGTTGCTCCCTGAAAAGGATAGGTAACTTCAACCAACTTTGCATTACCTTGGTATTGAATACTAAACCCAATGGCATACTTCGTGACACTCTGAACTTTTTGATCTGAAACGACAGTAGCATCTTTTTTCTGACAGGCAACAATCACTATGCAAAGAAGAAGGAAGGTAATTTTTTTCATGACGCAATTTATTAGCGTTATTGGTTAATGGTTATCCGTTCATAGTAAATAACACAACAATCTACAATTTTCAACTCACCACGATTAACGGATAACCATTAACCAATAACACTTTTCAAATTTTCATAAAGTGCTTTCAATAATATCTGCGCAGCCGCATACGCAGATAACTTTTGTTCAGCAACATCGCGCTCCATATTCTTCAAAGTTGATTGAAAATTCTGCAACCGATGAAAGTCTGATTTTAATAATTGATCGAAGTATTCATTAAGCCACGCCACTTGTTGTGCACTTCTGTTTTGTTTGAGAAAGCCAGAAGTTGTAGTAAGGTTTTGATATTCTATAATCATCTTCCAGACAGCATCAATACCTTTACCAGTTAGAGATGATGCTGTAATGACTCTTGGTTGCCATCCAGATGCTGACGCTGGAAATAAATGCAGGGCATGTTGGTATTCAGCTTGTGCCCGCGTGGCGTGATCCATATTATCACCATCCGCTTTTGTGATCACCATAGCATCAGTCATTTCCATAATGCCTTTCTTGATGCCCTGAAGTTCATCACCAGCACCGGCTAGCATCAGTAGCAAAAAGAAGTCGACCATATGTTTGACATTTACCTCTGTTTGCCCCACACCAACCGTCTCAATAATAATAACAGAATAACCAGAAGCTTCGCAGAGTAATAACACTTCACGGGTTTTGTTTGACACTCCTCCTAATATATTACCGGAAGCGGTAGGTCGGATAAACGCCATCGGATTTTTGGAGAGCTCCTCCATGCGTGTTTTATCGCCAAGAATGCTTCCTTTTGTAATCTGACTGCTAGGATCAATGGTCAGCACGGCAATTTTTTTCCCCTGATCGGTGACGTATTTTCCAAAGGCTTCAATGAAGGTACTCTTTCCAACGCCCGGTGCTCCGGTAATTCCCAATCGAAGAGAATTACCAGTATGTGGCATTAACTTCTCTAATAATTCTGCGCTTAATACTTTATCATTTTCAAGATTACTCTCGATCAGGGTAATGGCCTGGCCAAGCATAACGCGGTCACCCGATAAAATACCGGTAGCATATTGATCAGAATGAAGTCGCGGTTTAACAGTTTGCATTATTGTTGTTTCGGAATGAGCATCTAAATTTCTAAATTTACTAGATACTTACTTCTGAAAGATGAGAAAATTCTGGATTGATTGTTTGTTCGCTACCATCTTCGTTTTTGCAGTGATGGTTGTTTTAGGTAAGATTACAACCTTCAGAGTATTTAACGCCTTTGATCCCATCTCTAACGCATTAGCCGATTTTGAGTTAAGCGATTTTGCGTTCAGCTCCATTCGACCTGACCCTACACAAGAAGATAGAGTAGCTATTGATCAGATTGTTTTAGTCAACTTTAGTAACCTTGATAGAATGAATTTTGCTCAGGAACTTCAAATTATTTCGAAATATAAACCAAAGGTGATTGGTATTGATGGTTTCTATAATTGTGAAGGTGGATTATACAACGCCACGGATTGCCCTCAATTATTGGACACATTGGGTAATCTATTATTGGCGAATGCCATGACCGAAATTCCTAATCTGGTATTAGTATCTAAACTTCTTCAATCGGACTCCATGGAGACTGCTCATGCCATTGATGTCTATGATTCAATTGAATATGCGGATTTTATGTTTCGTGAAAAAGCGCATTCTGCCTATGCCAATCTTGTGACTGATGCGCAATATCAGGAAGGAATTAAGATCTGTAAATCATTCGCACCCAAGTGGGATGTAAAAGGGAAAGACGAGTTGGCATTTGCAGTTCAGGTAGCCATGTTATTCGATTCAGTTAAAACGAAAAGATTTCTCAATAGAAAGAATGAAACTGAAGTAATTAATTATAGGGGGAATTTTGAAGTTGAAGATGTACGATTAAAAAGTTTAAGAAAGCTAGAACTAGGAAATACAGACACATTAAGAAAAGTTTCCTTCACTGCTTTAGATGTAGAAGATGTAATGTCAGAGAAATTTGATCCTTCTGTTATTAAGGATAAGATTGTCCTCATCGGGTTCTTGGGTACATATTTTGGAGATCCAGCATGGAACGATAAATTCTTTACTCCTCTTAATAAAAAAATTGGAGGCAGGGCAAATCCAGATATGTTTGGATTGGTCATTCACGCCAATATTATTGCATCCATTTTAAGTGAGGAATACATTGATCAATTAGCCGATTGGCAAGAAAATGTTATCGCTTTTATTATCTGTCTCCTAAACGTGGCACTATTTACGGTTATCAATCGAAAATGGCCAGTTATGTATGATGGTTTGTCTGTTATCATCCAGATCATTGAAATCGTGTTGAGCGGGTTAGTAATAGTTATGTTGCTTGCTTACTTCAACTTTAAAAGCAGCCTGGGTACCACTATGGGAGCAATGGCTTTGGTTGGTCCATGTTTTGATGTGTACTATGGATTGGTTAAGCCTTCCGTTCTAAAATTGCCGCTAATCAGGCTTACCACCAAACCCAAGTCAGTATAAACAGATTAAATACAATAAATTCACTAATTTCGAAGTCTAATCGTTGAATTCAAGGAAATGAAAAAGATCCAAACTATCCTAATTGCCGGCCTTCTTCTAATGAGTGCCTGCGTTTTTGCGCAAGATTATGCCTTCAAAGTATTGGCCAATAAGGGTACAAATGAAGTAAAATCAGGTGATGCATGGCAACCCCTAAAGACTGGAGCCAGCCTGAAATCTACTGATGAAGTAAAGCTGACTGACAACGCTTACCTCGCATTGGTACATTCTTCAGGTAAGCCAATGGAATTAAAAGAAGCTAAAACTTACAAAGTTGCAGACTTGGCTGCTTCTCTAAAACCAGGAACTAGCGTATTAAATAAATATGCCGACTTTATCCTAAGCAGCAACTCAGCTGAAGCAAAGAAAAACAGATTGAGCGCTACCGGGGCAGTGCACAGAGGAGATGATAGATATTCAATCCAGGTATTATTACCTGAAAACCAACACTCGGGAATTTACAACAGTACAGCCGTAATCAATTGGGATGGCAGCAAAGTAGCGGGTCCATATATTGTAAAGCTGATGAATATGTATGAAGAAGTACTTGCTTCTGTAGAAACTCCGGAGACAACATTTCAAGTAGATATTACGGATGCTAAGTTTGCTAATCTTACAGCGGTCTTGGTTGAGGTAAGTTCCAAGGCAGATCCGAAACAAATGTCTACGCGTCATTTGATCAAGAAATTACCAGCAGCTGAAATTGAAAAAGTAAAAGGCTCATTGGATGAAATCATTGGTGAAGTGAGTGAGCAGACTGCACTCAATAAATACTTGCTCGCAAGTTTCTATGAAAATAACAACCTCTTTATTGATGCCATTGCATCATACGAAGACGCGATAAAACTAGCCCCGGATGTTACGTTCTATCGTGAGGCATATGACGAATTTTTGCTTCGTCATGGCATGATGAGATAAGTATTAAAGAGGAGTTTAATTTTAGAAAGCCGCCAAAAAGCGGCTTTCACCGTTGATTATCATGAACACTTCATTGAATTAATCTAATTTCGCTACGTGATTCAAAGACCCTTAAATATCAGAATTATGAAAACAAGAATGTTGGCATTGGTAATATTGGCCTGGTTATTTTCAGCAACTACCTATGCACAAAAAGACTACACCTTTAAAGTATTGGTTAATAAAGGCAAAAATGAAGTTAAGTCTGCTGATGGTTGGCAGCCTGTTAAAGTTGGTGCCAGCTTAAAAGACACCGATGAGTTAAAACTTGCGGAAAATTGCTACTTAGGATTGGTTCACGTCAGTGGAAAGCCTCTTGAAGTGAAACAGGCGGGCAAATACAAAATTGATGCGCTTGCCAAACAAGTAAGCGGAGGTACCAGTGTATTGAATAAGTATACCGATTTTATTCTAAGCTCAAATACTTCCAAAGGAAACACACTTACTGCAACAGGGGCAGTTCATCGAGGGCCTGATGTAATTGAATTGTATTTACCTGAATCAGAAAATTCAGTGGTATTCAATAATGAAGTAATCATTAATTGGGACGCTTCAAAAATACCGGGCCCTTATGTAGTAAGTTTCAACAGTATGTTTGGAGATTTATTGGAAGAAATGGAAGCGAAGGAAAGTAACGTGAAAGTGAATTTGAGTAGTAAGAATTTTGAAAATGAAGACAACATTCTTGTGGTGGTCCGTTCAAAGTCAGATAAGTCTAAAATCTCAAAAGAGTATACTTTAAAGAAATTGTCAAAAGCCGATAAAACAAGAATCAATACTTTATTGAAAGAGATTTCAGGCTCGATTGCAGAGAAGACCGCAATGGATCAATATATTTTGGCAGGTTTTTATGAAGAAAACAAGCTTATTATTGATGCAATAACAGCGTATCAGGAGCTGATACGAATGGCTCCAGATGTTCCAGGTTTTCAAGAAGATTATTCTGCCTTCTTAATTCGTAATGGATTGAAAGTGGAGAAAAAGTAATATTTCGCTATGCGAAATGAAATAAGAAAAGCTGCATTTGCAGCTTTTCTTATTTCAGTCAGGTTTGGCTAAAGCGTTTATTCCTCTATTTTTGTGCATCTTAATTAAATTCCAATGAGCGTACTCGTTAATAAAAACTCACGTGTTATAGTACAAGGTTTCACCGGTTCTGAAGGAACGTTTCATGCCGGGCAAATGATTGAGTACGGAACTAATGTAGTTGGTGGTGTCACTCCTGCAAAAGGAGGATCAGAGCATCTTGGAAGACCGGTTTTTAATACCGTTAAAGAAGCGGTAGAAAAAACAGGTGCTGATGTAAGCATTATTTTCGTTCCTCCGGCATTTGCAGCGGATGCTATAATGGAGGCGGCAGACGCGGGTATTAAAGTGATTATTACCATAACGGAAGGTATTCCGGTTAAAGATATGATGGTTGCTAAGGACTATCTGAAAGGTAAAAGCATTACGTTGGTTGGACCGAATTGTCCTGGGGTTATTACACCAGGGGAAGCAAAGGTGGGCATTATGCCTGGTTTTGTTTTCAAGAAAGGAAGAATCGGGATTGTCTCTAAATCAGGGACACTTACCTATGAAGCAGCAGATCAAATCGTAAAAGCAGGTTTAGGTATTTCAACGGCCATCGGTATTGGAGGAGATCCAATTATCGGAACACCAACCAAGGAAGCGGTTGAAATGCTTATGAATGATCCTGAAACGGATGCGATTGTGATGATTGGTGAGATTGGAGGAAATTATGAACCGCTTGCCGCGCGATGGATTAAAGAAAATGGAAATAAGAAGCCTGTTGTAGGATTTATTGCAGGTCAAACAGCACCTGCAGGAAGAAGGATGGGACATGCAGGAGCTATTATTGGAGGAGCTGATGATACAGCAGCTGCAAAAATGAAAATCATGGAAGAGTGCGGAATCTATGTTGTTGAATCTCCAGCAGAAATTGGAGATACAATGGTAAAGGCTCTGGCTAAGAAATAATACTAGTACTCTTAAAGAGAAAAAAAGGTCAGCTGAATTTTCAGCTGACCCTTTTTACTTTATCGTTCTCGACTTGAGGAAGATTAAAAGCTAGTTTTAAATTCTTTCTCCAAATAACTGTTCAGGTTTTTTAAGCCTTTCAGCATATTTACTTTCTCAGCATCATCATTAGCATTGTCATTTTTGTAAAGTACCTCTACAAAAAGATCATTGAGCATATAGGTAAATATTTTACGATTATTCTTTGTACGAACTCCTAGCATAACCCCCTTTTTCTTGAGGTAATCAATTTGTTTGTGTAATGATAAGTGCTTGAAAAAGAACTTGAGGATCATAAAAATCTAATTTTTTCATCCAATAAGTCCATTTTCAGGCCAAAGCAAAAAAGCTCTAAATCACTCTAAATTCACTGATCTTTAATTTCGATTTTTCCAGTATCGGGAAAAAATTACTTAATCGGAATTAGAGCAGTTCATTTGCCAGGTTTGCAAGCTCTGAACGTTCACCTTTTTCTAAGGTAATGTGCGCATAAAGCTCATGATCCTGAAGTCGGTCAATCAGTGTTGACAATCCATTACTTTGTGAATCGAGGTATGGCGTATCAATTTGATAAATGTCACCAGTAAAAATGATCTTGGTGTTTTCGCCAGCCCGTGTAATAATGGTTTTCACTTCATGAGGCGTAAGGTTCTGCGCTTCATCCACAATGAAACAGATGTTTGAAAGACTTCGTCCACGAATGTAGGCAAGTGGCGTAATCATCAGCTTTTCAGTTGCTACCATTTCTGATATCCTGGAATATTCTTTATCCGATTCGTGGTATTGATTCTGGATAAACTTAAGGTTATCCCACAAGGGTTCCATGTAAGGATTTACTTTCGACTTAATATCACCCGGTAAGTATCCAATGTCTTTATTGCTCAAGGGAACAATCGGTCGCGCCAGGTAAATCTGCTTGTATTCTTTTTTCTGTTCAAGTGCAGCAGCAAGGGCCAACAACGTTTTACCTGTTCCTGCAACACCTTGTATCGATACCAATTTAATTTCAGGCTTAAGCGCAGCGTGAATGGCAAAAGTTTGCTCTGCATTGCGGGGCTTCACACCATACACAGAACGCTTCTCGACATGCTCCAACATACCATTAAGAGGATTGTAGTATGCCAGCGCTGACTTTTTGCCACTTTTTAAAATGTAATAGTGATTTTTAATGGGCGCTAATTTTCCGATCAGATCCTTAGGCTCACAATACCCTTTTTCATACAACAAATTGATCATCAACGAATCAACATCTTCAATAACAGTGCTGCCTGTATAAAGCGATGATATGTTTTGAACTTTACCTGTTGTATAATCTTCTGACTGAAGACCAAGAGCTTTCGCTTTTAATCTCAGGTTTACATCTTTAGAGACTAGAATTATTTTTCTGCCCTTCTCTTCTTTTTGCAGTTGAAGTGCTGAATTCAGAATGCGATGGTCAGCTTTTTCTTCGTTGAATATTTTATTGGCGTCCACCGAACTGTTGGTGTCCATCAATACTTTAAAGCTTCCTTTGGTTTTTCCATTGAGGGGATTCCAGTTGTGGAGCATTTGCCCTTTCGCCAATTTGTCAATAAGACGAATGAATTCGCGGGCTTCGAAATTTTTGGTGTCGTTTCCTTTCTTGAAATTATCAAGCTCTTCTAAAACGGTAATTGGGATACCTACATCGTGTTCAGCAAAATTGAGGATGGAGTTGTGTTCGTAAATGATAACAGAAGTGTCGAGTACGAAGATCTTCTTTTCTTTTTGGGTTTTCGCCATACGCACAAAGAACTTGGTTTTCGAAATGTAATGAAACCAACGGAAACGAAAAGGGATTTTGGAATTATTTTTTGTTGCCTTTTATTCAACAGGCAAGCTTGAAGGCATCTCCGTTTTCATGCTCTTATCTTTTGGTAAACTGGTTACCGGTTAACAGTCACCGGTAACTGGTAACCAGCAACTAGTATTTTCCTCCTGCTACTTCATCATCATCTTCGTCTTCCTCTCCTGGTTTCGGTAAGGTAAACATCGAACTGAGTAAATCTTTGAACTGAAGGCCTGCTGATAAATTATGTTTGCTGATCAAACTGTATTCCGCGAGTCCATGCAAAGCAAACTCCATCATAAATAATTTGGTGGCCTGATCTTTACCTTTGTGAAATTCATTGATAAGATCAGATAATCCAGGAACCGACTTTATTAATTTTTCAAAATCCTGTTGCGACATGTCGTGCAGTAAGTCGATCGTATTTCCATCTCCAAACCAATCGCTTATTTTTTTGTACGGACTTTTTTCTTTTTGTTTTCTGAACTTATCGGGATCAGGAAAATAATGTACAAACTGAGTTCGCAATGCTTTTCCTACCAGATTTTGAGCAACAATACCCGGGCCTTCCTGTTCGCCTTCATAAACCAATTCTACCTTTCCGGTGATGGCTGGAATGATTCCAATAAAATCAATTACTCTGATATTTGTATTTTTCTCACCATTCATGATGCTCCTTCTTTCTGCTGCTGCCACTAAGTTTTCAAATGCTGAAATGGTAAGACGTGCAGAGACTCCACTCTTCGCATCTACATATTCACTTTTACGTGCTTCAAAGGCAACTTGCTCAATCAGGTCTTTTGCTATTTCGTTCACGCTTACCATGCTGCGCTGTGCTTCTTTCAATCGCGCTTCTTGCTGTGTAATGCGTTTACCTATCTCCAACGATTTTGGATAGTGGGTTATGATCTGACTATCAATCCGGTCTTTTAAGGGAGTAACAATGCTACCACGATTCGTGTAATCTTCGGGATTGGCAGTAAATACAAATTGAATGTCCAACGGCATCCGAAGTTTGAATCCGCGAATTTGAATATCACCTTCTTGTAAAATGTTAAAGAGTGCAACCTGAATTCTAGCTTGTAGATCAGGTAATTCATTAATCACGAAAATACTTCTGTTCGATCGGGGAATTAACCCAAAGTGGATAACGCGTTCATCAGAATACGGAAGTTTTAATGTTGCCGCTTTAATAGGATCAACATCTCCAATCAAATCAGCAATGGACACATCGGGTGTGGCCAGCTTCTCTGAGTAACGTTCATCGCGATGCATCCAGTTAATGGGTGTGGCATCACCAAGTTCTTTTACCTTATCCATTCCAAATCTTGAAATTGGATTAAGAGGATCATCATTTAATTCTGAACCTTCAATAACAGGTATGTACTCATCTAGCAAGTTCACCATCAATCTGGCCAATCGTGTTTTCGCCTGACCACGTAATCCGAGGAGGTTGATATCATGGCCTGCAAGTATGGCGCGTTCTAAATCGGGAATAACGGTTTCTTCATATCCCCAAATTCCTGCAAAGACTGTTTCTTTGTTCGATAATTTTTTGATCAGGTTATCCCGAAGTTCATCTTTTGTTGATCTGGATATGTAGCCAGACTTCTTCAGTTCGCCTAATGTCTTTATGCTTGTTTGCGCCATTATAGTTTTGGTTTTTCAGTACGTGATTAGCTCTATCAGGAAACTTTATAAATTTTTTCTTCTATTTCGTTTAAAATCTTCAAACACCAGATTGCCTAATCCTTCAAGGTTGCTGTAGTATGCATTGCCATTATTTGCTTTGGTGAAATCACGGACAAAAGTTTTAAGGTAAGGGTCTGTTGCAATCATAAAAGTGGTAACAGGTATTTTTATTTTTCTCAATTGACCGGCAAGGTTCAATGTCTTGGATAGAATTTTTGGATCAAGTCCGAAAGCATTTTTGTAATACTTAATACCTTGTTTAATGCAGGTCGGTTTGCCATCGGTGATCATAAAGATTTGCTTGTTATTATTTTTTCGCCTGCGCAGAATATCCATGGCCAACTCTAATCCAGCGACAGTATTAGTATGATACGGTCCAACTTGTAAATAAGGCAAGTCTTTGATTTCAATTTGCCAGGCATCATCACCGAATACCAAAATGTCTAAGGTATCCTTCGGGTATTTTTTGGTAATGAGTTCAGCCAACGCCATAGCCACTTTTTTGGCAGGTGTAATTCGGTCCTCTCCATATAATATCATGGAATGCGAAATATCAATCATCAACACTGTGGAAGTTTGTGTTTTGAACTCGCTTTCCATCACTTCCAGGTCATCTTCCGTCATGAAGAAATTATCGAGGCCGTGGTTGATTTAGGCATTTCTTAGGGAGTCAGTAACGGATATCTGGTCGAGTGTATCCCCAAACTGATAGTCACGTCTTTCAGTAGTTTGCTCATCGCCTTGTCCGCTGTGTGATGTATTATGTTCGCCTCTTTTCGATTTTTTTAGCTTTCCGAAGATCTCTTCCAATGCAGATTGTCGCAAATTTTGTTCACTCTTCGCGTTTAACTTAAACTCACCCTTTGGACCTTCATCCGTTATGTAGCCTTTACTCTTCAGGTCATCAATAAAGTCGCCCATCCCATAATTGGGGTTTGACAATCCATATTGCCGATCAAGCTCGGTGAGCCATTGTAGCGTTTCGCCAACGTTTCCGGCTGTAATTAAGATCAATTGCATGAAGATTTTCAGCAACTTCTCAAAGTCACTTTTGGCTTCATCCGGTGGTGGTGTATATTTTGAAAATCGATATCCGAGCATGATGTTGATGGGGAATGCTATCTAAACCATTAATTTCTCAATTCTGTTTCTTGTTCAAAATTTAATTTTCAGAAAGTTTAGGCTTGTGTGTAAGAATTGAAGGGAAATGTAAAATCTCAAAAGGTTTTCGCATCCTACTTTTGTGTCAACAAAAACAAGCAAACCCATGAAAAAGTCTACAGTCGTTTTAATCTTAGCTGTCTTCGCTCTCTCGTCTTGCACATATACCAAATTGTGCCCAACGTATTCGAAAAAAGAAGTGAAGAAAATTGAAAAGCCAACCAGAATCTAGTTGCTGGCAAATGGATTGTCGTTGTTGGTTATTCACCAATTACCTTGTCTCATTAACCTGAAGATAGAAAGCCGTCTGGGAGAATCTCTCAGCGGCTTTTGAATTTAGTTTGGTTGCAAAAAAACTTTGGCCACGAATGCACGAATTTCTATTTCAGAAAGCAGACTAGATTAGTGCTTGTGCTGATGTCTTCTCCATTACCTTTTGATAATACGCTTCATAGAGAGGTAAAATCCGCGTGATATCAAATTCTTGTGCGCGCTTCAAGGCGTTTTCTTTAAAGCGAGGAAGATTATCTTTATCCAGAATGTATAATGCATTTTTGGTCATGTCTTCTACATCGCCAACATTGCTCATAAAACCGGTAACGCCTTGAACATTCAATTCAGGAATACCACCCGTGTTGGATGATATAACCGGAACCTCACAGGCCATCGCTTCTAATGCGGCCAATCCAAAACTTTCTTTTTCAGAGGGCATTAAAAAGAGATCGGCTACTGAAAGCACTTCTTCAACCGCCTCCAGCTTTCCAAGGAAACGAACATCATCACAAATATTCATCTCACGACACATTTTTTCTGCTTTGGTACGCTCAGGCCCATCGCCTATCATTAAAAGTTTTGTTGGTATTACGCTGTGAATGTTGGCGAATATTTTAATAACATCATCAATCCGTTTTACTTTTCTAAAATTGGAGGTATGCACAACCAGCATTTCTCCATTCGGACAAATTGCTTTTTTGAAATGATCTTTCTTTTGCTTTTTGAATTTCTCTAAATCAATGAAATTGGGTATTACTTCTATGTCGTTTGTAATTTTAAACGAGTTGTATGTCTCTTTTCTCAAATCGGCCGAAACCGCAGTTACACCATCTGACTGATTAATACTGAACGTAACCACAGGTTCATATGAAGCATCCTTACCTACCAAGGTAATATCAGTTCCGTGCAGGGTTGTTACCACGGGAATCATAATGTTGTGAGTCTTCAGAATCTGCTTGGCCATGTATGCTGCCGAAGCATGAGGAATAGCATAATGCACGTGAAGCAGATCCAGTTTTTCATTCTTCACAACATCCACCATTTTACTCGCCAGTGCCAATTCATATGGAGGGTACTCAAACAAGGGATACGATTGAATGGAAACTTCGTGATAAAACAAGTTCTCGTTTAAGAAGTCTAATCGATGGGGTTGAGAATAGGTTATGAAGTGAACCTTATG
>DAIQPD010000258.1:0-5189 GCA_036787535.1 Chryseolinea sp. | reverse complement strand
GATACCTTTGCATATATCTCTTCAATGTTATTGGTGACAAGCCTTAACTCAGGATTATGTTCTTTCGCTAATTGTTCATCTTGAAAAACCATGATACTTATCCCGTCTTTTCCTAATACGCAGTAAGGTTGTGAAGTATTTAAATCTTTGTGTACAATTGTAAATTGCAGACAGTCGACAAATAACGCCAATCCATCGGAAAGGTCTCTGTAAAATACACTGGGTACTAATTTGGTAAAATTCATATCTGTACTTTTTATTTTCACAATGTCCAATCGTAGTCACTTTTATCGGTGGTCGTCTCGCCATTACCGGTAATGTTTGTGTTTATGCAGTGCGGGTAATAGGTTGGCTAAAAAATGTAGTCCCGATTGCTATCGGTGCGAAATGTTTAGCCCAACCTGCACGTGTCTGTCCCCCGATACCAAACTAAATTAAGAAATTACTTTTAATACCAACCCCCGCATGGCATAAACATTTTTGTTAGCGGTTCGTGGCCTTAGTGTGGAATTTGTTCTATTAAAATTTCATTCCCTGCTTTGTCGTAATAGGTGCAGGTCATCGTATCCATACCGATTACCCATTTTTCAATACCAACTATTGCACAGGTTTTAATGAAGGTCAGAAAATCCGTTTTACCCTGTTGATGAGCGAGTAACGCTGTTTTAAATTCTTCATTTTTTGAAGTGTCTGCAATTACTAATGGGTCATACTTGGCAGGTACTTTTGCGGTATAATTGTTACCTCCATGATAGTCAATATGACCATCGGCTACATAAGCTTCGTAATGCGTAACCCCCAATGACTTTATCTCTTTGATGTAAGCAGGAAAGTCGGCACCTGATTTTACTTTGCTGTGTGCTGTTTTGATTTGTTCTGTTGTAAACATGTGTTTTGATTTTAAAAGTGTTGTGCAGTATTGCAATGCAAAAGTGCGGCAACTAAAAATCGTGTGATTGTAAAAAATCGTTTTTCTACAGGAAGCGCTTGAAATGCTCTGGAGTGTCGCCCGTGAACTGTTTGAAGTCTTTTATGAAATGGGCCTGGTCAAAGAAATTATTTTCGTGGCAAATTTCTGTCAATGATTTTGTTTCGTTCAGGTTGTCAAGAACGGTGTTAAAGCGAATAATCGAAGCAAATTTTTTGGGGGAGGTTCCGACCACTTTCCTAAAGCGTTTCTCAAACGGGCTTTGGCTGATAAACAGTTTTTCGTTCAACTCTTTGATGCGGATAGTTCCTTTGGATTGATAAATCAGTTTTACCGCTTCCACAATCAGTTTGTCTGCCTGAATATCTTTGAGCTCAGCGAGTAAAAACTGCTCCACAATTTTTACCCGTTGCTTGTCCGTGAAAACGGTGGTTAGCTTTTCTTCTACTTCGTTCACCTTATGTTTTTCAAAAATATCGTCAAGTGAAATAATCAAGTCAAAAAATTCATTTGCAGGATGGGAGGTAAAATGCGTAAACCCTATATCACTAAAATAAACCAGGATGGTTCCGATGTTATCCGAATTTTTAAAGATTTTATAGCCATCCGAAATGCCGCTGATTCCAGCCGATGCCATCTTGTTTAAAGCCTTGTCTTTGATGGATGAAATTTGACCCTTGTACTGAAACCCCATAACCAGTCCCGATGACGGGAACACTTTGTATTCACTCTCCGAGTCCATCTCCGACACCACATAGTATTTTATGTAGTCCTTTAATTTGTCTGTTGGAAAGTGCTTGTCAAATTTCATTTCTGAATATCAGTAGTTATTTGCACTGGGTGCTATAGCATAACCGCCAATTCGATATAGGAAGTATGGCCTGTATCATCAATTCATGCGCTGTTTAAAACTATAAAACTGTTTTAATTTCACTTTGGAATTGGATCAGGTGGTGCAGCGAAATCGTTGAACAATGTAAAAATATGAGAGAATAGTAGCAAGACCCCTACCTATTGAGATGGGTGGAGAAGGTTGTTTCCTTTATGCAGTGGCCCGAAACGGCTTAGGTTAACCCACCCCACTCAAACTATTTCGTAATATCTGTTACTGAATACCGGTTACGGATTACCGATTACCAAATATTTTCTATGATTTCATACTAAATAGTAGAACATATACAAAACACTTTCGTATATATGCTCTACAATCTAGTAACATACATCATGATCGAAACACGACTAGGCGAATTTGAAGAGGTAATTCTATTATTAGTAGGTATCCTTGGAGAAGAGGCGTACGCCTTTAACATCGCGCAGGAATTTGAAACACAAACCGATCGGTCTGTATCCATTGGCGCGGTTCACTCCACCCTCACGCGTTTGGAAGAGAAAGGATTTTTAAAATCTGAAATGGGCGATTCAACTGCCGAACGAGGCGGAAGAAGAAAACGCATTTACACCATCACTGCGTATGGCCGCAAGACATTAAAAGCCGCGCGCGATTTCAAAATTTCGTTATGGAATCAGTTTCCTGATTTTGCAACGAGCAAGTTAAACTTGGGCATTGGATAAATCAGTTGCTGGTTTCCGGTTGCCGGTAACTGGCAACCGGAAACCAGCAACTAAATAATAGCACTTGAAAAAATATCATCAATCCCACCCTCCCCGTCTGGCTGACAAGCTATTGGATTCGTTCCTGCGAACAGATCTTGCGGAAGAAGTGCGTGGTGATCTGGAAGAAAATTTCTATGTGATTCTAAAAAAGAAATCAAGCACGCGGGCAAAACTCAACTATTGGTATCAGGTCTTCCATTACCTCCGCCCTTTTGCCATTCGAAAATCACGACTACTCTATAATAGAACCCAATCCACTATGGTAAAAAATTATTTCACCATCGCTCTGCGTAACCTTCGTCAGAATACGCTTTACGCCTTTATCAATATTTTCAGTCTCGCCATTGGATTGGCTGCCTGTTTGGTAATCTATTTATTTGTTCAAGATGAGCGCAGCTTTGATGCTTTCCATACCAAGAATAAAACCCTTTACAGGCTCACCGAAATACAAACTTTTCCGGGCACCAACGCACAGAAAGTAGCGCTCTCCATGCCGGGCATGGGTCCGAACATTCAAAAGGATTTTCCCGAAGTAAAAAATTATACGCGTTTTATGAATCGGGAGAAGCAACTGATCGTAAATGGAGAAGATCGCTTCATTTTATCCAATGTTTCGGTGGTGGACAGTACATTCCTCGATATGTTTGATTACGAATTAGTAGCCGGCAATCGTGCCACGGCTTTAGATGAACCCTATACCATGTTGGTAACGGAAGATTTGGCGAAGAAATTTTTTAAGAGTACCGATTTAGCGCTGAACAATACCCTTACTCTTCGGGAAAAAGAATACACGATCACCGGTATACTAAAAGACGTCCCTGAAAATTCTCATTTACAATTCGATGCTCTTCTGTCGATGACTACCATTACCAGTGAAGATAAGGAGTTTAACAATCAGTGGGGGTCTAATTATCTCAATACCTATTTTGTACTAGATGAAAAAGCAGACATCATGGCGATGGAATCAAAATTTCCAGCGTTCATGTCGCGCCACATGGATGATCCGGATATCAATACTTATTATAAGTTATTTCTTCAACCGTTAAACCTGGTTCATCTTGGCTCAACCGATATGGAGCATGATTATAACAATTACCGTAAGTTCAACGGCTCCTATCTTGATGTGTTCTACGTAATCGGAGCGTTCATTCTGCTGATCGCAGCAGTGAACTTTATGAACCTCACTACAGCTCGCGCATCGCATCGCTGGAAAGAAATTGGCGTTCGTAAAACGGTGGGTGCAAAGAAAATTCAACTGTTCGGTCAGTTCATTTTCGAGTCTTTGCTGCTGGCCGTTATGGCGCTTGCATTCGCGTTTCTCCTCGATGTGTTGTTCGTGCCCCTGCTCAACACTGCTATCGGGCGAGAACTTTCCTTGCTTAACTTCTTTGTTGACTCAAAACAAATTGTCTATGCTTTGATGGGCACGTTAATACTCGGAATGCTGGCTGGTGTTTATCCATCCTTCTATATGACTTCATTCGATATGTCGCGCGTATTAAAAGGAGGAAATAAAAATGAAGGTCGTTCACTGTTCCGCAGTGGTTTGGTAGTGGTACAGTTTGGTCTTGCTCTCGCGATGATTGTTAGCACCCTCATTGTGGTGCAGCAAGTATCCTTCATGCAAAATACGGATATTGGTTTCAACAAAGAGCAAATGCTGTTGGTACAAATGAATAGAGATGCCAACACACAATTCGAGACCATGAAACAAGAGTTGCTGGGTAATTCGATGATAAAAGGGGTAACCGCGAGTGGTCAACGTATGGGGAATAATTTTCACCAATGGGGTTTCAAAATAAAAGCGGACACCGGAGTAGTGAGCTTAACACCTTCCAATGTAAACGTAGACTATGATTACCTGAAGGTATATGGTATCGAACTAAAAGAAGGAAGAGGATTCTCAAAAGATTTTCCTACTGATAATGGAAAAGCATTTGTTATCAATGAAACTCTTGCGAAAGAACTTGGGCTAAAAGAAACAATAGGAACTGCTGCGGGGCATGACCACTATCACAATGATTCATTGGGTACCATTATCGGTGTAGTGAAAGATTTTAATTTCAACTCACTTCATTATAAAGTAAACACCTTGGAGATGGTGGTACACCCGGAGTGGGGATATGATGAAATGTCAGTAAAAATTGAAGCTGGGCATGAAGCGGCAGGTATTGCACTCGTTAAAGAACTTTGGGCTAAAAATGTTCCCAACTTTCCATTTGATTATTCTTTTCTGGATGAACATTTTGAATTACTCTACCGATCCGATAAACAAATGAGTTCTGTCATTACCATTATGGCCGGGCTAGCCATATTGATTTCGTGCATGGGCTTGTTCGGATTAGCGGCTATCACAACCGAAAAGAAAACAAAAGAAATCGGTATACGAAAAGCATTGGGCGCAACCGAAACGCAAATTACAGTTTTACTTTCGCGGAACTTTGCTTTACTTATTGTGATCTCGTTTGTGATTGTTAGCCCGGTGACGTATTACCTGCTGGACCAATGGCTGCATAATTTTGCATATCGTATTGGCATCAATCCCTTGATGTTCCTTTTAGGAGGAGTCATGGCCATGGCAATAGCACTGCTTACGATTTGTTATCATACCTTACGCTCAGCACGAGCTAATCCGGTGAAGGCATTG
>DAIQPD010000257.1:0-5222 GCA_036787535.1 Chryseolinea sp. | reverse complement strand
TGAAAATTCCAACAGCAGTATCAAGATCAATATTGAATTCAACTGAAAGACGTTCTTTTACTGAGTTTAATTGAAGTTTACTTTCATTCAATTGATTCTGTAATTCCATCAACACCGTGTCGATGTTCTGACGTTGATGTTGTATTTCTCTCAATACCTTTTCAACCTGATCGATGTTGCCTCTCGATTCGTAATATTCTTTCTCGGCTTCACTCAAGCCTTTCTCCATTTCTTCCTTCTCGGAATACATACCCAACAACTCATCATCATTTGATTCTGTTGTTTCAATGATTCGTCTGATCTCGTCTTCATTCTTCTTTAGTTCTTCCGTGTTGGATTCAACACGAAGACTACTTTGATCCATCGACTCTTGCTTGAAGCGAATCTCTTGTTCAAGACTTTTTACACGATTCTCCTGCTGATGGAAGAATATGTTTTGTTCATTGTATGCTGCTGACTTCTGACTGAGCAACTCGGTATGAGCCGCTAAGTTTTCGTTCATACCCGAAAGCTTCACTTCCTGCTCTTCAAGCTCGCGCACCGCACGTTGACCTCTTGGTCTTAACTCATCAAGCTCTTTCGATAGGGTATCAATTTTCTCCAGGATATCTTCCCTTCGTAAATCGGCATTGTTCAACATGTTGGAGAATTGTTCGCTCTTGGTGCGAACCGATACATATTCTTCGTTTATCTGACGAATTGTATTTTGCAACTCCTCAACCTGAAGTCGAAGCTTATTGTTCTTTAACTTTTCTAAGTCACTTTGCTTTTCAACTAAGCTTGCACGAACGTTATCAAGTTTAATAGTAAGCTCCTTAATCTCTTTCTCTAATTTCTCTAAGTTCTTCGCACGACCAATTTTCTTACCTTCAAACAGACCAACAGAGCCACCAGAGATACTGAATCTTCTGCGCGTTAGTTTTCCACTCTTCGTAATAAAGGTATTGTTGTCGTCAAACGGAATACTCTTCACATCACCTTCGTAGATGTAAACCTTATCCAGAATGTAGGACATGAGTTTGCGATACTTCTGATCGAACTCAATAATCTGTGTTGCCGGAAAAGCATTTTGATACAGTCTTGCTTCCGTTGGTTCGAAACGTTCGAACCGATCAAGAATAAAGAAATGTGCTTTACCTTTTGATGCATCACTTAATATGTTGATCGCTTCGTACGCTTCGGCTTCATGATCAACAATATAATAATTCAAATAAGGCTCAAGGTAATTCTCGATGGCAACTCTGTATTCTTCTGATGTTGTAAGAATATCAGAAAGGAGAGGGGCATTTTTACCTACCTTCTTGCGCAGGAACTTAATGGCTTCAGGGAATCCTTCAAGATTTTCAACCAATGATTTGGTAAGGTTGAATTCGTTTTGACGTGCATCAAGTTTGCGGCTTGTTACATTCATCTCTTCGCGAATCATGTCGATGGTTTTCTCTAACCCCGACATTCGGTTGTGCGCCTGATCTTCTTCCTTCTTTAACAGATCAAGTTCTTCATTCTTACTTCCGATGTGATCCTGAAGTTCAACCAATTTCTTTTCAAACTCAACAAGACTTGCACTTTGCTGACTGGTGTCAGAAGCAGTGCGCTCTAGTTCTTGCTTAAAAGATGAAACCTGAATCTCGCGAATTTCAATGCTTTTATTTACCTGGAAACTTTCTTCCTGGCGTTCACGCTGAATCTGACGAATGCCATCAGACTCTGCCTGAAGGGAAGTGGTTTTTAATTTTTGCTCTTCGAATTCCGCTTTAAGATGATCAAGCTTTTGGTTGATCTCGGTAAGTTTTTCTTCTGCCGCTAATTTCTCGTTCTCTAAACTTTGAACACTGAATCGCGCGCGTTCATTGCTTTTCTTATCAAGGTCAATCTGGTCGCGTAAACTGTTGGCGCGGTCGTTTAAATACTTTAACCGTTCGTTCTTAATCTGTTTCTCACTTTCATATTGTCTGATCTTCGCGACAAATTCGTTAATCGATTTCTGACGCGTTGAAAGTGTTTTCTCTTTAATAATTAACTCGGCCTTTGCCTGCTCGATAGAGGCTTCCTTTTCAGCAATCTCTGCAGCCAATGCTATTTTGCGATCGTTCTCTTCTGCGATTTGTTTGTTGATGATGGTGAACTTCTCATTCTGTTTGTTCACTACTACCTTTGCCAGGTGAATGCTTTTCTCCTTGTACTCTTCTTTTATTCTGTAATATGTCTCTGTTTGCTTCGCCTGTTTCTCAAGGCTCTTCATGTTCTTTTCAATCTCAAACAGTAAATCTTCAACACGCTCAAGATCGGTATCGGTATCCTCTAACTTTTTAAGGGTTTCCTTCTTGCGTTTCTTGAACTTAGAAATACCTGCGGCTTCTTCGAAAAGCATTCTACGACTGTTGTCCTTATCGTTCAACAGATCGTCCACCATACCTAATTCAATGATGGCGTAGCTATTGGAAGCAATACCGGTATCGAGGAATAAATTAGTAATGTCTTTCAGGCGGCAGGTTACGCCATTCAATAAATATTCACTTTCACCAGAACGATACAATCTTCGGGTTATCGTAATCTGAGAATATTCCGTAGGGAGAATGTTTTTGGTGTTGTTGATGGTAAGGGATACCTCAGCCATTTGTTGCGCACCCCGTTGACTGGTTCCGTTGAAGATAATGTTCTCCATCTTTTCAGAACGCAATGCACTGGTCTTTTGCTCGCCCAATACCCAGCGAATCGAATCCACTACGTTTGACTTCCCACATCCATTTGGCCCAACAATACCCGTTATTCCCTCATCAAAGTTGATAACGATTTTGTCGGCAAAACTCTTAAATCCTTTAATCTCCAGTTTCGCTAATTGCATGCTTTTGTAGTGGTTGTGAAAAAACGTAAAAAATGCTCTTTTCTCTCGTAGAATGCAGTTTTACCACATCTCGGATTTTAAGAAGTGGGCAAAGATAAGAGACTGGTTCAAACCTTTCAAAATAAAAATTTCAGGCTTCACTATCGTCTTGATGGTCATGGTAATTAGTGTGCTAACCTATTGAAATTCGGACAATTGATGTTTTTTATTAAATTTGTTGATCATGCGCGATTTTCAATTTTGGATTTATCTGATACTTGGGGTGATCTACCTCATTAGCCGGGCAAGGAAAAAGAGTCAGGCGGAAACTACTGACGTTCCGAAACCTCAAAATGAAAGACGCTTTGAAGGTTCGCAAGAACCAAAGGCTAGTACACCGAAGGGGCTTACTTTTGAGGAATTGCTTCGTGAAATAACAGAGGCAAAAGTTGAAGTCAAGCCTGTCGTGCCTAAGTTCCAGCCCAAAAAGTATGTTGACTATGATGATGATCTGGAGGAAGAAGAGCAGAGTCTTGAGAAGGTAAATAGTGATTATAGAAAGAAGGATAAGGAGTTTTATAACACCTACGAGGAGGCAAAGAAGCAGGCTTTTAACAGGCCGTCATTAGAAGAAACCCTGAAGTTGAAGGACACCGATATGAAGTTTGGGAAGTTCACTGAGTTTGAGGAAGAAGTAGAGGAGAATTACCTGAATGACTACCTAAAAGAGCTAAAAGACCCGGATGGGTTTAAAAAAGCTTTTGTGTTAAGTGAGGTGCTGGGACGTAGATATTGATTTTTTGATTACTTTTAAGTGGTTTTTCATATTTCTGATTTTTTTATGAGACCAATTTTTTAGACTGACATTTGTAACTATTGATCTATACATAGAAAGACATGGGTTACAATATTTTTTTAAGGGTTATGTATATAAGCATTTTTTCATTAATTTTTTAACATGAGAGCGATTAGAATTCTCTTAATCATTGGGTTTTATTTGTCCATTGGTACTACGCCAGTGTGGTCTCAAAAAATAAAGGATACCTGCGACAAGGTCGAAGTACAAATTGAGACCGAGAACACTACATCGGGTTTGAAGAATGGAAAAGTTAAAGTTGATTTAGTTAAAGGAAGTAATAAATCAGCAAAATATATTTTTTGTGAAACTGAAGGAAGGGTTTTGAATGAGAATCATTTTGAAAAGGCCACTTTAGACGGACTTGCCAAAGGTAAATACCTTTGCATTGTTGTTACTGAAGGTTGTTCGAAAAAGATAAATTTCACCATTGATTGATGAATAAAATTTATACTAACCGCCCGATCATGAGATCCATTTTTTTAGCTTTAGTATTTAGCTGTCTTAGTTTTTTCGCAGCGGGGCAAACTTTTAGTTACGTTAAGGGCACTCTGGATGTAACGGTTAGAGGATTTAATCCCTGCGGTTCTCCAACTCCTGATAATGGCTACATTGAAATAGAAGTTAATGCGGCTAGTGGAGGAACAGCTACCCTTATTTTTATCAGTGGCCTTAATAGTGGAATAAGTGATGCGGGGATACCGATTGCTGTTGGCGCAATGGCAAAGTATACTTTCAATAACTCAGGTTTAGGTTTGCCGGATGACGTTTTCAATTTTATCATCAGAGACGTTCCTGCCAATACGATCAATACCTTTGCAACTCCTTTACCTTACCCTCCAATCACATTAACTGATCTTCCTGCCGTTACCCTCTCAGAGGACATTAAGATAAACAACACGGTTTGTACGAATCCAACAAATGGTCAAATTCAGTCTTCCATTTCCGGTGGATCAGAAACTTTAGCGGGAGGCGGATCTTATACCTACGTTTGGAAAAGCAGCAATGGGCTTCCTGGACTTCCAACCGCTCCGGCAATAACGGATGGAACAACTCCCCTTAACTTAGCAACTACATTAGGGGTTCCGGGTCTTCCGGGCGGGAATTATAGTTTAGAAGTCACTGATAATTATGGGGTATGTGGAACTGTTATTCGCAATTTTACTCTTACCGACCCATCTCCAAATGTTTATAGTATCATAGCAGGTAGCCCAACTACCACCAGTATTTGCACTGGGGATAATATTACAATAGCACTGAATAACTCTGACGGTGCATCTGTGACGTATGAGATAAGAAGAAATGGTGGTGCCACTGGAATAACATTTCCAGGCACAGGTTCTGGACCTTTTATCATGACTTTTCCGGGTACAACATTTTCAGATGGAGATGTTATTCAAGTAAGAGCTACAGACGGATTCTGTTCACCAGCAAATATGACTGGTGCAGAATCCGTCTGTAGCTCTTACTTGAATAACATCTCCATCTGAAAATGTAGTACCCGGAAAAGTCATGATAAAAGGTCCAGAACCTGTGCCTGGA
>DAIQPD010000256.1:2597-5246 GCA_036787535.1 Chryseolinea sp. | reverse complement strand
CAGATCTATGTTGCATAGTTGTAAAAACTGTTCAACAGACAGGCCTATGGGGTTGCCAAATCTGGCTTTTACCTTTATCTTTTTGTAGCAGGGAGGAATTTGAATATCGTCATTTTCTGTAGCAACCCAGTTCAAAAATATTCTTAGGTTTTTGAATTGCTTGTGTATACCTGAGCCCTCTATCCCCTGAAGCTTGATATATTCTCTGAATTCGTCCAACACGGTTTTGTTGATGTCTTGCAGAAGCACAATTTTATTCTTGCTATTGAATTTTTGAAAATGCCTCCAGGTGCTTCGATAAGAATTAATACCTGCGCCAATTTCGGATTCTTTGCATTTGATAAATTCATTATACCACTGACCGATGGTTTTAGATTTTACATCATTCACTTTATCCTCTTTCAGATACTCCTTTTTAATTACCTCCGGAAACGGAGTGATGGAAAGCGATCTGCAATCTTCGATAATTCGGCCAAGTTTCTCTTGAAGATTTTTTAAGGTTGTATTATGGATGAGCTGGCGCTTTTTCCGTTCCGGTGTGAGTACTGTGACAGCACTCAGCTTGAATAGTTCGGTGTCATAGTCAAAGACACATTTTAATTGAGTGGGATTTACCTTAATGTAAGTGTTGAATCTCCACTTTGCTTTTTCATGAGTGTACTCAACCAGGAGTGGAGCTTCACCGATTTTGTCGATGAAGTCTTTTTTGACGAAAATGTTTACCTTTGCCATTGCCTTAAGGGATTAGAAGTTTAATAGTTTTGAACTAGTAATCGGCTGACCTATTTTTTTACGAATGGATCGTCCCGAAGGCAGAGTAAAGACTGAAGAATTAGCTTTTTAATGATATTTCATGAAATTGGGTGCATTCGAGCAAACGGTCCAATATTCGCTCGAGACCTCATTAAAACCTTCACTGTGAAAACGGTGAAGGTTTTTTGTTTATAAACAACCATGGTCTTGGTTGGTAGATAGGTAATCGATCCTTTTCGTTCGTAATTAGGTTTGAACAATAGGTAGGTGCAGAAGGCGGTCTTAATTGTTTTCAAAGTTATCTGTAGATTTGAAATGGCGGGGCAAGATTTTACATTGCGTTTTTGCGTCCCTGCATTGGAAGGACATGCAGCAACAAGAATTAATACCTCATTTATTTAGAAAAGAATTCAGAAAAATAACTTCTGTACTTTGTAAGCACTTGGGTATTGACCACATCGAAACAGCAGAGGATATTGTGAGCGATACTTTTTTGCAAGCTGTTGAAACGTGGAGTTATAAAGGTATTCCTGAAAACCCAACCGCCTGGCTTTATACAGTTGCTAAAAACAAGGCTAGAAATCTTCTTCAGCGCAATTTAATATTCAATGATAAAATCACACGCGAACTAATAATATCATCCGAAGCACAGGGAAACGAAATTGATTTGTCTGATAGAAATATTCAGGATAGTCAATTGCAAATGTTATTCGCACTTTGTCACCCTTGCATTTCAACGGAAGCGCAAATTGGTTTATCGCTTCGCATACTTTGTGGATTTGGAATTGATGAAATTGCCGATGCGTTTCTAACCAATAAAGAAACAATCAACAAGCGACTTTTCAGAGCAAAAGAAAAGTTGCGCACTGAAAAAGTAACGATTGAGTTTCCCGATCAAAGAGAAATCAGCAATCGACTTGAGAATGTTTTAACGACACTGTATTTACTTTTTAGTGAGGGCTATTATTCCGAGAGCCAGGACAATGTATTGCGCAAAGACCTTTGTTTAGAAGCAATGCGATTAACAAAATTGCTCGTTGAAAATGAGCAAACCAACAAGCCTTCAGTAAATGCATTACTATCGTTAATGTGTTTCCATTCGTCTCGTTTCGAAGCCAGAATAGATGAGAGAGGCGAGATGATTTTATATCGGGATCAGGACGAAAGCTTGTGGAATCAGGAATTGATTGAGAAGGGATTATACTTCTTTCATCAAGCATCTCTGGGAGATACTATTTCCAAATATCACATTGAAGCAGGCATTGCGTACTGGCATACCATCAAAGCCGATACGAAAGAAAAATGGGAAAGTATTGTGCTGCTTTATGATAGGTTGCTTCAAATTCAACACACGCCCATTGCAGCACTGAACAGAACGTATGCATTTTCAAAAGCAAAGGGAAAGGAGGCAGCCATTTTGGAAGCACGGAAATTAAAGTTAGAGGACAATCATTTTTACTTTATGCTGCTTGGTGAACTATATAAAGATGTAGACAACAATAAGTCAAAAGAGAATTTTCAAAAAGCGCTGGAGTTGGCTAAAACTAAAACGGATAAGCAAACGATAGAAACTCATCTTACTCAACTTACATAACCAACCTGAGACAACCGAAAGAGAAGTTAAGGAAGAAACATTCGCTCCAAAGTGAGAGAACATGTTGATAACTGCTAAGCATACGCTACATACTACCTCCCACGCTTTCTCCGGAGCGTAGCACACAAGAACCGAAGGGTGTCACACAAAGTTCAAGAGGTGGAACATGTTGATAACTGCTAATCACATTGTACATACTACCTCCCACGCTTTCTCCGGAGCGTAACGCACAAGAACCGGAGGGTGACACACAAAGTTCAAGAGGTGGAACATGTTGATAACTGCTAATCACATTGTACATA
>DAIQPD010000256.1:0-2497 GCA_036787535.1 Chryseolinea sp. | reverse complement strand
CTACCTCCCACGCTTTCTCCGGAGCGTAGCGCACAAGAACCGGAACACACTAGCCTAAAACTCAGTCACACAATCTTCTGGAATGATTGCCAAAAACCGACAGATCTAAGGCGCTTTATTCTTTTATTTCCAACGACTCTATATAAGTATTACTTTTGCGGATTCAATACTAAGCGCAGGACGAACTACATGGAGAATATTCGGAATTTTTGCATCATCGCACACATTGACCACGGAAAAAGTACGTTGGCTGACAGGCTATTAGAGTTTACCGGTACGCTAAATGAGCGCCAAATGGAGGCTCAGGTATTAGATAACATGGATTTGGAGAAGGAAAAGGGCATTACCATTAAAGCCCATGCCATCCAGATGAAATATAAGCTTGATGGTCAGGAGTATGTTCTGAACCTGATCGATACCCCCGGCCACGTAGATTTTTCGTATGAGGTTTCCCGCGCCATTGCGGCCTGCGAAGGCGCTTTGCTGATTGTTGATGCTAGTCAGGGTATTGAGGCGCAAACGATCTCTAATTTATACCTCGCTTTAGAACACGATCTGGAAATTATTCCGGTATTGAATAAGATTGACTTACCTCATGCTATGCCTGAGGAAGTTACGGATGAAATTGTGGAAATGATTGGTTGCCAGCGTGAAGATGTTATCCGCGCAAGCGCAAAAGAAGGGAAGGGCATTGAGGAAATTTTGCATGCTATTGTGAAGAGGGTTAGAGCCCCAAAAGGTGATCCTAAAGCCCCGCTTCAAGCTATGATTTTTGATTCGGTGTTTAATTCTTTTCGAGGCATTGAAATCTACTTCAGAGTTTTCAATGGTACGATGAAGAAAGGAGAGAAAATCAAATTTGTTGGCACCGGACAGGAATATAATGCAGATGAAATTGGTGTGCTTAAATTAGGTAAGCAACCGCTTAATGAAATCAGTGCAGGGAATGTAGGCTACCTTATTTCAGGTATCAAAGTAGCGAAGGAAGTGCATGTTGGAGATACGATTACAAGCGCACTCAATCCAGGTGAATCATTGCAAGGATATGAACAAGTTAAACCGATGGTATTCGCTGGCATTTATCCGGTGGAAACATCTGAGTTTGAAGAGTTGCGTGCTTCTATGGAAAAGCTTCAACTTAATGATGCTTCATTAGTTTGGGAATTGGAAACTTCTGCGGCATTAGGTTTTGGTTTCCGATGTGGATTCTTAGGTATGCTCCACATGGAGATTATCCAGGAACGGTTGGAGCGAGAGTTTAACATGACGGTTATCACAACGGTACCTTCCGTTCAATTTAAAGCACACCTTACCGATGGCTCTGAGATTGATATTAATGCCCCCTCTGAAATGCCTGATCCTACACGCATTAAATTCATAGAAGAGCCGTATATAAAAGCACAGATTATTACAAAGTCAGAATACATCGGGCCAATCATCGGCTTGTGTATGGATAAGAGAGGTATTATAAAAAATCAACATTACCTCACCACCGATCGGGTGGAGATGTCGTTCGAGATGCCACTGTCTGAAATTGTATTTGATTTCTTCGATAAATTAAAATCAATTTCACGAGGATACGCTTCACTGGATTATCATCTGATCGGATTTCAGGAATCGGATATGGTGAAGTTAGACATTATGTTGAATGGCGAAAAGGTAGATGCTTTAAGTGCCATTGTTCATAGAGCTAAATCACAAGATTGGGGAAGAAAGCTTTGTGAGAAATTGAAAGAATTAATTCCACGCCAGATGTTTGAGATCGCCATTCAGGCTGCCATCGGTCAGAAAATTGTATCGCGCGAAAACATTAGTGCGATCAAGAAGAACGTGATTGCAAAATGTTATGGTGGTGATATCTCGCGTAAGCGTAAATTATTAGAGAAGCAGAAGAAAGGTAAGAAGCGCATGCGCCAGATCGGAACCGTAGAAGTTCCGCAAGAAGCGTTCATGGCGATTTTGAAGATTGATTAAATAAATAAGTACCGTTATGGAAAGAAATTACGATGAAGTTATTTCCGACATGCTGATTCAGTTAGATCAAATTGAAAGACGTATGCAAAAAGCTGACAAGCGAATGGAAGCGTTTGATAAGCGAATGAATATGTCAATCAAAAGATTAGTGAAAGCGGAGACACGTATGGAAATGTTTGATAAGAAGCTGGAGCAGTCTATCAAAGACCAGCGCGAGATTAATCAAGTGCAGTCAAAGGTAAATCAGTATTTTCTTGATTTCATAAAGAATAATTCTTTCAAAGCATGAAAAATATAAGTTCTGATAGGGATAAGTTGATTAAAGAAATGTTGACTAAACTTAGAGCAATGAATAAGCGAGGTGAGCAAGCTTTAAAAAAGGCAGATCAGGTGTTGGAGAAACAAGACAAAGTTCTTCAGAAGGAAATAGCTGATTATAACAGAAAATACGGTAAATAATCAATTGAAAATTATAGTCCGATGCAGGATCTCGTACAAACATCATACACACTCATTGACGGCA
>DAIQPD010000255.1:0-5264 GCA_036787535.1 Chryseolinea sp. | reverse complement strand
AGTCAATTTTCATACATGTTGTCGATGGTAAATGGAGTTTCTTCTTTGTTTACGGGTTAAAGTCTGAGGTTTGAGGTTGATGTTTGAAGTTTGAGATAGTTTTTAACTCAGAATCTCTTGCGGTCTTAAACTTCAAACCTCAGACCTCAAACGTTCCCAACATTTCTGAATCAACACCCAATTCACTTTTAACCATTAACAATTAACTTTTAAGTTTAAACTTTAACCGAAAAATTTACCTTTGCACCCGGTTTACTAAGGCCATTACCACTTTTTATGTCAGCTACTGCCAAATATATCTTCGTAACCGGGGGCGTTACTTCATCTTTAGGGAAGGGAATTATCGCTGCTTCACTCGCGCAACTGCTTCAGGCTCGGGGATTTAAGGTCACCATCCAGAAGTTTGATCCATATTTAAACATCGATCCGGGAACATTAAACCCGTATGAGCATGGCGAATGCTATGTAACAGACGATGGAGCCGAGACGGACCTCGATTTAGGGCATTATGAGCGTTTTTTGAACGTTCGCACCTCACAGGCCAATAATGTTACCACCGGCAGAATCTATAATAATGTCATCACAAAGGAGCGCAAAGGCGAATATTTAGGAAAAACCGTTCAGGTTGTTCCGCACATTACCGATGAAATTAAGCGCAACATCTTTTTACTGGGCGAATCGGGTGAATATGATTTCATCATCACCGAAATTGGCGGTTGTGTGGGTGATATTGAGTCGCTTCCGTTTATTGAAGCGGTTCGTCAGGTAAGATGGGAACTGGGTTCAAACCGCTCATTGGTTATTCACCTTACCCTCATCCCCTATTTAAAAGCCGCAAAAGAATTAAAGACCAAGCCAACCCAACACTCTGTTAAAGAATTGCTGGAAGCGGGTATTCAACCCGATATTTTGGTTTGTCGCACGGAGTTACCGCTGCCGATGGACATTCGTAAGAAATTAGCCTTGTTCTGTAACGTCCATTTGAATTCGGTAATCGAAGCCATGGATGCAGACACTATATATGATGTGCCCATTTTAATGCGCAAAGAAAAACTTGATGAGCGTGTTCTTGCCAAGATGAAGGAAACATCGAAAGTTGAACCTGACTTGGAACAGTGGAAGACGTTTCTTGGGAAATTAAAAAATCCACTGAATGAGGTTAATGTAGGTGTGGTGGGTAAATATGTTTCCCTTCCGGATGCTTATAAATCTATTGCTGAAGCCTTTGTTCACGCAGGTGCGCAGAACGATTGCAAAGTAAACGTAAAGTGGATTTCTTCTGAAGAGATCTATAAAGAGTCTGTTGAACAAGTGTTGAATGGCCTCGATGGAATTTTAGTTGCGCCTGGTTTTGGAGAGCGCGGACTGGAAGGTAAGATTGAAGCGATTCGCTACGTGCGCGAAAATAAAATTCCATTCTTCGGGATATGCTTAGGTATGCAATGTGCCGTAGTGGAGTTTTCCAGAAATGTTTTAGGCTTTGATGCCAGCTCAACTGAACTCAATCCTAAAACAAAGTTTCCGGTGATTGACATGATGGAAGAGCAGAAGAAGATCACAATAAAAGGCGGTACCATGCGTCTCGGATCATATACCTGCAAACTGAAGAAAGGTAGCAAAGCACATCAAGCATATGGAGAATCAACCATCCACGAACGCCATCGCCATCGCTATGAATTCAACAACAAATACTTGGAGCAAATTGAAGAAGCAGGTTTGAAAGCCGTAGGTACAAATCCGGAATCTTCATTAGTAGAAGTAGTTGAACTAAAAGATCATCCATGGTTTATTGGAGTTCAATATCATCCGGAATTGAAAAGTACTGTGCTTAATCCACATCCGCTGTTTGTGAAGTTTGTGGAAGCGTCTCTTCACCATAAGAGGAATGGGTAATTTAGAATTTTGAGTTTAGAGTTTAAAGTTTCGAGTTTAGAGTTATGGGTTATGGCAACGATTAAGACATTTGAAGATATTGAAGCTTGGAAGAAGGCGAGGATATTGTCAAATGAGATTTATGAATTGACATTGATAGGTACTTTTGCAAAAGATTACAGCTTAAAAGATCAGATAAACAGATCGTCAGGTTCTGTAATGGATAATATCGCTGAAGGTTTTGAGCGAAACGGAAGAAAAGAATTTATTCAATTTTTGTCATATGCTAAAGGTTCAGTTGGTGAAGTTCGTTCCCAGCTTTATCGGGCAAACGATAGAAATCATATTAATACAAATGACTTTCAGAGTCTAAGTGAAAAGACAACTGAGGTAGGCAAAATGATTGGAGGATTGATGAATTATCTTGTGAAATCAGACATAAAGGGAACCAAGTTTCTTGAAGAACCAGCATCACCTTACGATGTATCTCAAATTCAAAACATCTTTCAAGAAGATAACGAAACTACCCACACAGAACTTTAAACTTTAAACTCAAAACTTTAAACTCGTAACAAAACAAAATGGATAGAAACTCCGCCATCGGCCTTACATTAATTGGTGCATTATTACTGGCTTACTTTTATTTCTTTTCGCCAACACCACAGCCTGTTGATCAAAAGCCGGTTACCTCTGAAGTCATTACTCCTGCTGAGTCATCTGCAGCTGAACAAGGAAAAAACATTGCAATAGATAGTGCCCTTGCTGCATCGTATGGTGATTTAGCTTCTTCATTATCGGGTGAAGAATCGCTTACACAAATTGAAACGGAAGACTTGAAAATTTCTTTCAGCAGCAAAGGAGGTATCATCAAAGAACTTGAATTGAAAAATTTCAAGACTTACAATCAATACAGAAACGGCACGGAAGGAGCACTGAAATTAGTTGCACCAAATAATTCATCATTCAGCTTAACCAGTTCATATCAAGGTAAGGATCTCGATCTGTATGCTTTGTATTATAAGGTATCAAAGAAAACTGTTGGCGATACTACTGAAGTACAATTCGCCATTAACTTAAGCGATGGTTCTAAGATTGAACAAGTCTATAAAATACCAAATTCAGGTTATGAAATCGGATACAGTATTAACAGCACTGGTTTTGATAAACAATTAACGGGTGATGTACTTACTTTCAATTGGGTTAACATCTTACGACCAATTGAAAAAGATTTAAAAGATTCCAGAACGTATTCAACCATTACCTATTACTCAGAAGAAGATGGTTTTGACGAGCTTAGTTCCCGTTCGACTGATACAGAAACAGAGATTTTTGCAACGCCTTTAAAATGGGTAACGGTAAAAGAGAAATTCTTCCTTTCTGCTTTCATTTCCGATACTAATTTTTCAGCAGGAGAAGTATCAACTTCAATGAATGAAAGTGATTCTTCTGTTGTAAAGCGTGCTAACGTAAAACTTTTTATTCCAAAGAAATCACTAGCTGAAGGAAAAACAAATTTCAAATTCTATTTCGGTCCGAATGATTATCAGGTAATTGATAATGTAGCGGATCGTTTTCAGGATAATGTGTATTTAGGATGGAAGCCCGTGTATTGGGTAAACAAGTTCGCTATCTTCCCTGTATTTCATTTCTTAACCAAGTTCATTACGAACTATGGTCTCATCATTATCATTCTTGTATTCCTTCTTAAACTCGTGCTCCTCCCCCTTTCGTACAAGTCGTACTTAAGTATGGCGAAGATGAAAGTCTTGAAGCCCGAGTTAGATGAAATAAAAGAACGCGTTGGCGATGACACAACCAAAGTACAGCAAGAGCAGATGAAGCTCTATCAGCAAGTTGGTGTTAATCCGATTAGCGGCTGTATACCGGTATTGCTACAGATGCCGATTTTGTTTGCTATGTTCTATCTTTTTCCGGCAAGCATCGAGTTGCGTCAGGAGCACTTCTTATGGGCTGAAGATTTATCTACCTATGATTCATTAATACAATTACCTTTTGCTATTCCGTTTGACGTGGGAAGTCACATTAGTATATTTACTATTCTGATGACGGCTGCTACGTTAATCTCTACGTGGCAGAATAATCAAATGTCGTCTGTGCAAGGACCAATGAAGACCATGGGATACATTATGCCTTTGATTTTCTTCTTTGTATTGAACTCCTTCTCTTCGGGACTTACCTTCTACTATTTTGTTTCTACTATGGTAACCTTCGGACAGCAAGCCATCATCAAGCGTTTTGTTGACGAAGACAAAATCAAGAACATCATGGAAGAAAATCGGAAGAAGATTGCTGCAAGTGGCGGAACAAAATCAAAATTCATGAGCAAATTAGAGAACGCCATGAAAGCCAGTGAAGAAGCACGTAAGAAGTCAAGTGAAGAGCGAAGTAATAGAAAGAATAAAAAATAATTAACAATTCGTTTGTGAACCGATTGTGGATAACACGTTCCACGGTGTTCCACGCGCACTAGGATTTTACTCTATATTTGAAGCCCGGTTAAAGCCGGGCTTTTATTTTTTTTAAACTTTAGTATTTCGGGATGGGGAAAATTATTGCCATTGCAAATCAGAAAGGTGGTGTTGGTAAAACGACTTCAGCTATAAATCTAGCAGCCAGTCTTGCGGTACTAGAAAGAAGAACATTGTTGGTGGATGCCGATCCACAAGCGAATTCAACTTCGGGTCTTGGGTTTAATCCAAAAGATATCCAGGCCGGAATTTATGAGTGTATGGTTGATGGCGTTCATCCCAAAGAAACCATTATGAAGAATGAATTAAAATACCTTGACATTCTTCCTTCTCATATCGATCTCGTAGGTGCTGAAATTGAAATGGTGAACATTGAACGCAGAGAAGAAAAAATGCGTAATGCTCTCGCACTAGTAAAAGATGATTATGATTTCATCATCATCGATTGCTCACCTTCACTTGGTTTAATTACGATCAACGCATTAACCGCAGCCGATTCAGTGATCATACCTGTTCAGTGTGAATACTTTGCCCTTGAAGGCTTAGGTAAATTATTGAACACCATTAAGATTATACAAACTCGCCTCAATCCCGCGTTGGAGATTGAAGGTATCTTGTTAACGCTCTATGATTCACGTACCAGCTTGGGCAACCAGGTTGTTGAAGAAGTGCGCACGCATTTCCAGAAGATGACTTTCAAAACAATCATTCCTCGGAATGTTAAGTTGAGTGAATCACCCAGTTTTGGATTACCTGTTATTGTGCATGACGCAGAAAGTAAAGGTGCTATTAGTTATTTGAATCTGGCACATGAAGTATTGGCTAAAAACGGAATGTCGAAATGAGTAAGAAAAAAGCATTAGGCAGAGGATTAAGCGCATTGCTTAGCGATAATGCCGAAGA
>DAIQPD010000254.1:0-5324 GCA_036787535.1 Chryseolinea sp. | reverse complement strand
CTTGTGATGCTTGGCTTTGCAGCCAATGCTTCGCAAAAAGTGATCGACAGTATTCCAACTTCATTAGAACCAGAAGCACCTGAAAATGCGCTATTTCTATTGTTTACATTCCCAATAGCACCCAATCCATCTGGATTACTTATGAAACTCCACTGACCTGTTCCAACCGTAGGTGCGTCAGCATTTAAAGAAGTTGATGTACTTCCACAAATGTTTTGAATAGGGCCTGCTTCAGAAATACTTGGGTTTTGATCAAAATGAATTGAAACATCAGAAGTGCTTGGAGTACAAACGCCATTTGTGACTGACCATCTCAATACATATGTAAACCCAAAGGATCCATCAAATTGACTTAGTCTATTATTTATATTATTGATCACTCCCAGACCATCTGTTGTTACAAAACTCCATTGGCCTGTTCCAACAGCGGGAGCAGATGCATTCAGAGTTGTTGTTGAACCACAAACTGCACTTGCTCCAGTCTGATTAGAACCAGCATTAGAAGTTGATGGAGGATTATTGCTTACCAATGAAGATGAAGGGATGTCTGTACCGGTTACAAATCCATTCAGAGTAATAGTCCCCATTGCAGCTCTTTCCAATAATAATGAAGAAGAAGTGGTAATAGCCCTTACTCTTAATCCTGAAATTGTAATGGTATTTAGTCCAGATTCGTTAACGTTATCCGACTCAGAGATTGTAACTGTAATGAGTGTGCTTGTTACATTGATGCTTTCCGTAACAGACCCTGAACCCGTTCCGGCAAATACAACCGACCCAAATCCAGGTTCAAATTCATATCTTGAAGCCGCTGTAGGACTCAATCTGAATGTCCTGTTTACTCCATCTATATTCGTAAAATCAGCATTAGCATTCTCTGAAATGACAATGTTAGAGATCGCAACATAAGAAGGATCACCCACACACATCGTTGGCGCAACTCCGCCCGAAAAAGTAACCTGAGCCAACGAAGTTATCGAACTGATGGCAAATAAAAATATAAAGCCAACGCTGGTAAAAAAGTAAGTATTGAATTTATAAAAATGCCCCATTCAAAAGATTTTAAAACACCAAATCTCTACTTTATCAATAATACCAAAACTTTGTAACCTGTAAAATTCATTTCCATGGCTAGTCAAGAAGTTCACCATTCGCATTGACTTTTATAAGCGCCATTTTGCTATTCTGTGACTCCAATTCAACAGTTCCCAAAATCACAATCTTGCCGTTATCCAATTCTCTGACAGTTCCAGCAAAATCATTTTTAGTTATCGATCCAAAACTAGCTGACCAATATACTTTCCCCTCAATATCAACTTTTGTTAACCAAAGATTGGTAGTCCCAGTAGGATGCGTTTCATTAGCGAGTATCAGATACCGACCTCCTGCAGGAGATTGCGTAATTGAAACGGCTTCCATATTTCTATCTCCCTCCACCACTTTAAAGGAATTGCCGCTAAATCGCAATCCGCCAGCATCAGTCTCACTTCTGGCAATTACTAATCTCTTTTGATTTGGAGCTATAGTTTGCGTTCCTACTGAAATAAATCCTGATCCATTTGCCTCAATGGTTTGACTCATGGTCTCTTGAAAGCCCGTAGTACCCGAATAAAAAGGATTAGACCAAACGCCATTTTCAGTAAGAGTAAGGCACACTAGGTTACTTTCATTGTCATCGCTATCCACAAGATCATCCGAATATCCAAACACGTAAAATGGTCTATCGTCATATGATGGATCCGTAACCATTTTGATTGAATCATAGGTTTTACTCTCAAATACCTTAATGATTTCCCCTGCTAATTGAGTTGAAATTCTTCTCGTCCAAACGGATTGATCTATCGAAGAATTGACCAATATGCTAATGAGATCCGTTAGCTGAACTCCGTCTTGAATAATTGCATCATCCGTATCGGTAGTGTAACCCGAAACAATAAATCCACCGTTAGGAGTATAAGCATCGGTAACAGGAGTAATGGCATTGCCGTACTGGCTTTCTAACTCATTGTACTCAAAGTCTGTAATGACTTCACCACCTGGAGTGATTTTAGTTAAGTGAATTTTGTATTCATTCATTCCAGTGACTGCATTCCTTCTTAAAAAAACATTGGAAAGAATAACGAAGTTATTATCAAGTGTTGGTTCAATATCAACAGCGGTCTCGTTTTCACCAGGTAATGTCTTTTGCCAAAGAATATTACCTTCTGAATTCACCATCACTAAAAAAATATTACTTAACCTATCGGCATCTGCTGAAATAGTGTTGCCCAATAACAACATGGTGCCGTCTTGATTTACAATCAGATCAACTCCATACTGATCACCATCTTCTCCATAAAATTTTATAAAGTAATCTTTAAGCAGATCTTTAAACTCATTTTTCGTATCACAGCCAAAAAAGGCGAATACCAAAAGGAAGAAGAGAAAGAATAATGATTTAAAGTTTCTCATCTTGTTTCTTTATCTTCTTTAAAATCGATTTTGATTTTCCATGCTTTAATTCCCGTGGTTTATAAAGAGGATGTACAAATCCGATCGATAAAACAATATTATTCATTCGAAAGAAATCATCAACGTGCCCAAAATCAAAGGTGGAATTGCCCGTTTCTAAAAATTCATCGGAGGTCATACTGCCATTGTCATACCTATAATAAAAGTCCTCTTTACTTACTATGTTTCGCATGCCTAGCGAATACCGAACATCAACAAAAACATAATTAAACCCGACTTTATATTTTAATCCACCTCCAACAAAAAAGGAGTTGTTAAAACGATATCTTCGGGGAGTAAAGTTTTGTTTGGAACTTTCTACCCTTTGCGAATTGATTGGAGCTGAGTCCGACTTTAAACTGTCATTGTTGATAGTGGTGAAGGCTCCATTATCATTTACTAGATAATCTAGTGATAAGCCAATGTATCCATAGGGTCTGTATTTACCCACATGATCTGAGAATTTAATAGAGATGGGGAGACGCAACCAATTTTGTCGATCAATCACTTCGACAACGTCTTGTTTGAAAGCTTTCGAAGTTGTCTTCTTAAACGCTGTATGTATATAATTTAATTCGGCATTGAGGCTAAGGTTTTCATCATAATGCCACTCCGCACCTAACCCAAATTGATAACCTACACGTTGTGCATATTTAATTTTGATAGGATCCTTATCCAGATCAGATGTAACAGCCGAGTTATTTCTAATTACCCTGACCTGCGAGGTGTTTGCACCACCGTACGTAAATATTGAGAATACAGGAGCTGTCGTAAACTTCGAACCAAAATAAACCAGGTCGGTAGGATCTAATGCAGGATTTGGAACATACTCCGGGTTTGCCTCTAAAACTTTTAAATAACTATTTTTTGCCGCGATAGGATCTTCCAGCAATAAGTAAGTTTGAGTCAATAGTAAGTAAGCACGTTGTCTCCATTCTCTACTTTGCTTGGTATTTAAATATGGACTCAAAAGCTCTGGAACGCCAGTGAAATGTCCAGTATTAAATTCTTCAACCGCCATATTAAGAGTTACCTCATTGGCTTCCTGTGCTACGGCTCCAATAATGGAAACATAGAAAAAAACAAAACCCGTAATACAATACCGTAACCTCATTAATAATCCTTTATCAAAACACTAATACATGTAGTTTCAAAATCAATTCCGTCTCCAACATATTTCTTCCATTCCTCCTGGGTCATATTACGATTGAGTTTTGGACATATTTTATTTGCAAGCAATGCAGGATCGGTCGGCCATACTCTTATTTCGGATTCACTACAGGCCGAAATCAAATAATCAGATCCACTTGCAAATTCAATATCCCAAACAAAACCATTGTTGTTGTCCATTTCGATAGGAATATCATCTGGGTTATCTAAGACATAAAGTTGAATTTTCTTATCCGATCCCGCACTCGCTAACAATTTTCCATCAGGACTGAATTCGATATCATAGACACCTGCCTTATGTCCACTGAATTGCCGTGTTTCTTTCGTTTGGAAATTGTAAAGTTTTACAAGACCTCTTTTATTGAATGGATCATCAATTTTATCTAATCCATACGCCAATTGATTTCCATCCGGACTAAAACGAACCACTAACGCGCGATTACCACTATCATCAAATAATGTCTTTATAGTATAATCCGAAAGACTGATCAACACTACCTTGCCAGACCACGATGCCCCCGCTAATACTTTTCCATCAGGGCTAATGCAAATGGATTGTAATTCGAAAGGAAGATCCTTCAAAATTTTCATTTCACCTGTTTGTGCATTAACAAGTGATAATGTTTTTCCGGTAGACGAAACAATAAAACCGGAATTATCGGGTAGGAATTCAATATCATTTGTACCTCCTTTAAATCCTTTTACAATTCTCTCTTTCGATTTATCTTTCAGATTATATATCTGTACAACACTTGAATCACTTCCATTAACAAGGAAGTTTTCATCTCTGCTCAATCGAATTACATTACTGGGATACGGATTAGAATACGTAGTTGGCTGATTATCCAATGTTTCGTAGTTACCAATAAAAATTCTACCATCGGAACCTGCTGAATAGAAGTTCTTGCCTTTAGATGAGACTACTAAAGACTTCATGTGATTTCGAGGTGACCCCTGAACCTTAATGGCGTTATAAGTATCACCTGATAATTTTGTTAAAGCACTATATAAACCACGATATATATAAGTGTCATATTTCTTACCGTAATACCTTCTATGATATATGTAGCCCTGCATAGCCTGAAGTCCAGCCAGATTACTATCGTCATCTTCCTGAAATGATTTTGCAGCAAGGTTTTGTGCAACGGTTAACATCAGCAGACTATCAGCCTTGTTTAGATTTTTCTGAGCCAACTTGGTTTTCTCCTGGGCTAATTCATTCGCCTTTTTCTCTTGTTCACCAGAAGCGATGGCTTGTTTCTCAGCAATAATCGAATTCGCTAAAGCTCTTTCTGTGATTCTCTTTTGCTCCGCAAGTTTATCAATAGTCTCTTCTAGCTGTTGATTTTTCTCATCTAATTCTGCTCTTGCTTTCTCCGCCTTTCTTGTTTGATCCTTCGCTTCCTTTTCGCTAATCTCTGCCTTCTGCCTCTGCTCATCGGCTACATTCTTTTGCTCCTCAGCTGCTGCCTGCTGTCTTTCGGCTTCAAGCTTTTGAGTATAGGAGAATAGGAAAAACATAATGGCCACAACAAATGCAATCCCTAAAATGATGGCGGTTGCGCGTGCTCTTCTAAGCGTGCGCTTTTGCATCATCTCCTGATTCTTTAACTCGGCCTCATACGTAATGCGGCTCGTGTCTAAGAATACGATTGCTCGCTCAA
>DAIQPD010000050.1:0-25106 GCA_036787535.1 Chryseolinea sp. | reverse complement strand
GGACTTGTTCAAATTATCACGCCCTTGGTCAATGGTTTTCCATGCACGGGTGCACTGGCACGAACAGCGACTAGCATTAAAGCCGGAGCGGTAACTCCATTGGCAGGATACTTCAAAGCAATACTGAAATTAACGCTGGCCTTTTATGTTGCACCCTATCTTGAAATTATACCGATGGCCTGTATAGGTGGTATTCTTCTTTGGGTTGCCAGTAACATGATCAAGCCTTCTGAAATTAAAGAAGTAAAGCATACCGGAAAATTCGAACTGGCCATACTAGTGTATACAGCGGTTATGGTACCACTTACGGATTTTTTAACCGGGGTACTTTCTGCCCTTATCATTTACTTCGTTGTTAAAAAGATTTTTCCGAAGATCGATAAGAAAGTCAGTCCTGCAAAAATCGTAAAAGAAACAAGAGCTCAAGAACTGGAAGTAGAAGAATTAGTTGCTTAAGATATAAGCTGGGTTGGTTTATAGTTAAGAAAAATCCGGAGAGACGCTCTGGATTTTCGTTACTATAATAAAGAGTTTGTCTTTACCATTGAGCTCTAAAACAAATTATGATTTTGTAAGGCCTCTCTCTCTTTCAAGTCAAATGAATAAACGATTGGATTACGATAACAGCAGAAGCCGAGAACTATTTAAATCGGGATCCACTATAAAGATGGATGATTTGAATAGCACTTCCCTATTTTTAGCTCAATTTCAACTTGTGTTGAAATATCTGTGCAATACTATTGGCGCGTTGTTTAGTTTCGTCAGCCTTAGCACCTTGAAAGTTTTCATCGACCGTTTTCACAAACAATAACAACCACTGATTAAAGTGCCTGGATTGAATAGGTAAGTCAATATGTTTTTGAAAAGGATTTCCTTCATACGTTCGATCACCCAACAACATGGATGACCAGAAGTTATACATCACAGGCAAGTGCTTCACCCAATCGACATGACCAAAGACGGGTGCCAGCAATTCATCCTTATTTACCTTATTATAAAACTCATTCACCAATACCTGAATATCTTCGCGTGTCTTAATGTCTTCTTTCATCTTCGATTGATCGTATCCTGTTACAAATCCTTCTTACTAAAAATATGCGTTGATCGCCACAAAGGAAGAATAATCCAAAGACATAACACTACTGTTGAAAATAAAAGTCCGAGGTAACTACCAAAGAAATCTTTATAGAACGCACCGGTGTATCCCATCAATGCAGAAATATCAAGTGTAAGCAACATGATGATCCGTGCCAAATCAACAGGATTAAAGGCCACTAAAGTAAGTGTGGTCTGCTCCAGTGGATAATCGTTGAAGGTATAGATAATCCACAACACGAGGCCGTCATAAATCAAGGAGAAGTAAAACCAGAATAACAGAACAATGCCAATGGCTTTTGCTTTATCGCGCGTGAGTACCGAAGAGAAAAATGCGAGAGAGACAAAGACCATCGTGAGCATCATACCCGTGAACAGTAAGGTAATACCACTTTGACTTAATCCATATAGTAAAACCGGCAAGCCTACTCCGAGTGCATTGGCAGTACAAAGAGAAAATGCTACTGCAAGGTATTCTCCTAAAAAAATGATGCGTCTATTGATGGGCTGTGCCAGCATCAATTCAATAAATTCATACGAGTTGAAAAAGTGAATAGTCGTAAAGACAATACTTACCAAGGGAACCACCATCAACACAATGTTCAACAAACTCAACACCACCTTACCCGGGTCACTATCCAGTTGATACATGGCCATTGTACTCACGAAAAGGAAAATCGTGTATAGCAAAATAAATCGTGTCCGGAGAATGTCGTAGAGAATGTATTTAATTACGCGTGCCATGGTAAAATCGTTATTCGTTAATTGTTATCCGTTAATCGTGAACTATAAACCTTGAACTTTAACATCAAACTTCAGACTTCAAACTCACCCAATAATCGTATCCAGTAATTTTTTTTGTTTAATCATATTTACAACCGCCTTACTCAACCTCTTCTCCCCCGTTTCTTCCTTCAACAGTTCTATGGAATTGTCGTATTGAACTTTACCATCAATGATGTAGATCACTTCGGTAGAAAGTTCATCGAGGTCGTTTAGTATATGGGAGGAAATCAGGAGTAATTTGTTTCGATCCTTTTCCTGAATGATCTTCTCTTTTAATATCTCAACCGAAACCGGATCGAGTCCGGCAGTGGGTTCATCCAAAATCAAAACAGGAGGATTAAACAGGAATGCCAGTGCCGCACTTACCTTCTGGCGTGTGCCTCCTGAAAGAGTATGCATAGGCTTGTCGTAAATCTTGTATAAATTAAAGGCATCAAATAATTCTTCGTCCAGCTTCTTGTCGTACTGACGGATGTTCTTCATCATGTCAATCAACTGGCCGATTCGCATGTTATCAGGAAACTTACCGATTTGCGGCATGTAGCCAATTTTCTCACGATATTTCCAATCGTTGAGAATACTCTTGCCTTCGACACGAATTTCTCCTGACGTTGGAATAACCATACCCAATATACTTTTGATCAACGTTGTTTTTCCTGAACCATTCGGACCAATGAACGCATACGATTTACCAGTACCCAATTCGAGACTGACATTGTCAAGGACTTGTAGCTTGCCAAACTTTTTATTTACCTGTTGGATGGAGATCATTTGATTTCATATAAGGTGAATTATCTTTTAAACTTTCTGGTGTTACAGCCGGTACTGCTTTCTCAGCGCGATCCATCAGAAAAACAAGAAAACTTCTCCACAGCAAAACTGCGGGAGGAACACGCTCAACAATCATGGCGTACATGCTCACGGGATGAAACGGCACATCACCAATACCATCTTTATTGAGATCGTAGCCCTCGTACTTGTCCCAGTAATTTCCGTTGATCGTATTCAGTACTGTTGCTCCATTAGTCGCGATGTCAAAGGTATTTCTCTTGAAACTATTTTTAGTAAATACGTTATCGTCACAACTTGCCTGAAGCCGGACAGCATATCCATTCTTGATGAATAGATTATGATGAAACGTTGTTCGGCTTACGCCTTCCAGGTGAATACCAACCGTATTTTCGTCATAGATGTTATCGCGTACTTCACTATCACGAATATCTTTTAACAACAACCCATATGCAGAAGATCCCCAGTTATGCTTAAAGGTATTTCCAATCATCTTTACATTCTTGGTGTACATCACAGCAACACCAGCTCCATTATTGATAAAAGTATTGTTGCGATATTCATTGTTATGGGAGAACATAAAATGCAGTCCATACCGAATGTTACCTTCACTATAGTTATTGGTGATCAGGGAGCTTGTAACGAATTCAAAATAAATTCCGTCCCGCTGCCCTTTAACCCGATTATTATGAACCGTCATGTGTTCGCACTTCCACATATGAATTCCATTTGCAATCTGATGCTCGGTCTCACCATTTGATTCAATTTCATTATTTTCTACCCATGACTGGAATGAGTTAGAAAAGTAAATTCCAAAGAAGGTATTGTTGAATGTATTATTAAGGATGCGGACATTTTTTGAATCCAGCACTTTAATCGCAGCAAGGTCCGTCATGCTGGCGATTCCTGTATTAATGAATTTTAATCCGTTAACCGTAATGTTTTGGGCATGGATCGTGAAGATCTCGTATTTATTTTCTCCATCCATAGTCGGATAATTCTCCCCGATGATGGTGATGGATTTTTCGATGATGATATTTCCTTCGCGATAAATACCTGGTTTAATAAGCAAGGTGTCGCCAGATTTTGCTACGCTAACTCCTTGCTTAATCGTGTGAATAGATTCTTGTGGGCCAATCTTTATGGTGTGTCCAAATGAAGTTGTGGTGAACAGGCTGAAAATTATGAATGCGAGAAGTAAAATTTTATTCAATCGAAAATCCCGACCACAAGCTTCAAGCATCACGCCACAAGCCTTAATCCTGTAGCGTGAAGCCAGCAACCAATATCCGAAACTCAATCGATCAGTATCCATTCCTGTATGTCTACTTAAACTCCGTTACCAGTTCTCCCCAGCTTAACAAAATACCTTTCCACTCTTTATTTGCAGCAGCTGAATCTTCTTTCTTACTAAATGCTGCTACTTCACTCGCCATCGGACTTCTGACTTTATCCGACTTTACATACTGCGCATCTTTAGCGTTGACGAACTTCTCAGGGTTTGCAAAATCAATTACCAGATAGAAAGCAATTTCATGGTCATCTATTTTTTCAGTATTTAGAAGGCTGATCATGCAATTCACATCATCGAACTTAAATACCTTACCTTTTGTCGTCACGATCTCTGCACCAAATTTCTTATCCATCAGCGTCATCTTACACGCATGACAACTATCCTTACCATAAACTAAGGGTGTTGGTTCAACGCTGCAAGAACACAGTAAAATCGAAATGAAGAAAATGATGTTTACTCTCATACCTTTTTTCGTGACGTGTAAACTTCAAATACCACTAAACCAACCACTAAAATTCCAGCGACAAGAAAAATCCACCCGCCAATGTCTGGTCCGGAGAACGCAGTGAAGTTGAGCAATTGTTTTGTGCCTATTAAGGGCGGTTGATACGACATACCCGGAACAACAATGGGTGCCGTTGGATCAAGGTTGTGGCCATAATCGTAACCCCACACATAAAAATCAACCAGCGCCCCGATGCCTGCGGCAAGAATCAATCCTGCAAAGATCATAAGCATAAATCGTTTATTGATGATCGCGGTTAGCAGTCCAACGCCAATCAGAAATCCAACAATGTAAATCATGTATAAAAATTCCGGGAACATAGCCACTTCAATGTGCTTCATGCCGATGTAGTGGTTGAGTGCACTGATAATTTTTACATCACCTGAAATCGTGTTGATCCAGATTTTCATCGCCAACCCTTCTGGATATTGTGGTGCCCACATCAGGATTTGCCAAAGTGGAACATAGTATGCGCTGATCATCAGCAAGGATGCTACAGCAACTACAATGCGCGATATGGGTTTTAGTTTTTTCATCTTTTAGATTTTAAAGTAGGCCCGCCACGAATCGCATCGTGACGGTGCCTTTCAACCTGTTAACTATGAAAACAATCTACTTACCAGCACCTGCATTCTGGTCTTCGATTTTACCGGTTGAAAACTTCAATGGTGTATTACTACCGGCAGGAGAAACGCGCATGTATCCTTGCATTTCCTGATGTAACGCTGAACAGAAGTCTGTGCAATAGAAAGGCACAACCCCAACGGCAGTAGGTTGCCATTTTAAGGTTTGTGTTTCACCTGGCATAATTAATATCTCAGCATTCAATGCACCCTTAATGGCAAAGCCGTGTGGAACATCCCAGTCTTGCTCGAGATTGGTAACGTGGAAGTAAACATCATCTCCTACCCGAACACCTTCAATGTTATCGGGCGTTAAGTGAGATCGAATTGCGGTCATGTATACGTGTACTTCATTACCTTTACGCTCAACACGCGCCTGACCTTCACCTTTTGCTGCGTAGGGATGTTCGTTCTCTTCCATCTTGAAAAACTTGGTTTGATTCGGTTCAACCAAAGCTGCCGGAATCATTTCTCCATAATGTGGTTCACCTGCTGTCGGAAAATCGAGCAACAATTTCATTTTCTCTCCCGATATATCATAAAGCTGTGCAGACTGTGCTAACTCAGGACCTGTTGGCAGATAACGATCTTTCGTAATTTTGTTATACGCGATAACATACTTGCCATGCGGTTTTGAAGTTGGACCACCCGGAACACTCAAGTGACCGACTGAATAGTAGGTAGGTGCTCTGTCAATCACCTGAAGTGACTGCACATTCCATTTTACAATTTCAGAAGATACGAACATAGAAGTATACGCATTTCCTTTTTCATCAAACTCGGTATGCAATGGACCAAGACCAGGCTTCTTCACTTCACCATGCAACGCAGCTTCATATTTAATAACCGGAACTCCATTAAAATCACCTTCGTAATCTTTCTTTGAAATGGCGTCCTGTATTTTTTTAAATGAGTAAACTGGAATTACAGCCGCTAATTTTCCACTGGCCACAATGTATTCACCGGAAGGATCAACATCACAACCATGTGGCGACTTCGGACATGGAATAAAGTAAACGAGATCTTTCAGCTCCATTACATCCAACACGGCAACTTCACCTTCCATTGTAGTGGTTGCTGAGTGGGTTTTCTCGCTATAAACATTGTGAGCGTATTTTACCTTTTCGATTTTTGCTTTTCCGGCAGCTAAATACTCTTCAGCTTTTTTCCAGTTCACGGCCATGATAAAGTCTTTATCTTTTTGAGAAGCATTTACTTCTAGCAAAGTATAAGCTTGCTCTGTATTATAACATGAGAAGAAGAACCAACCATGTGACGGCCCTTTGCCCGCCCGACTTAAATCAAAGTTGAAACCGGGTGTTCTTAACTGGAAGGAAATATTCATATGACCCGTAGCAGGATCTACTTTAATAAAGCTGATCGATCCCTTAAAATTTTCTTTGTATGAACTAATCGGTACATCTTTGTTTCCCATGGGAACACTGAAGCGTGTTCCGGCAACGAGATACTCGGTATTTTCAGTAATGAATGGAGAAGAGTGATTACCACCACTATTTGGTATCTCCAGAATTTCTTCTGTTCTGAATGACTTCAAACTTACACGAGCCACGCGAGGTGTATTATTACCATTGGCAAAAGCCCAACGACCATCATGCTCACCTTTTGTAGTAGACAAAGCAATGTGGTGCAAATCATCCCAAGGCACAAAACCATGTGATGTATTCAACATGGGTTTTGTTTCTTCACTGTAACCGTATCCATTTTCAGGGAATACAGAAAACACAGGAAGTATTTTTAATAGACGACCAGAAGGAATTCCATAAACACCAATCTGTCCGTTAAATCCACCTGATACGATGTCATAAAATTCATCGTGCTTACCCGGAGCAACATATACTTTTGATGCAGCGTCACCCATCGATACTTCTGCTGGGCCTTTGGGCTTGCAGCCCGTAAACGTGAGGGCAGAACTCGCTGCCAACACAAGCAATCCATATATTCTAGTTTTCATATTTTTTGTTAGTAAAATTCTCTGATTATTTTGTCGCGGGGGCAGGAGGTAAAAGAACAGCATCAATGACATAAACAATACCATTCGAAGCTTTGACGGATCCTAAAATGTTTGCTCCATTAATTGTCATTTTTCCATCCTTCTTATTGAGCACAACATCTCCACCATTTACCTGGTTAAGTTTCATTCCATCCTGAACCATGGTTTCACTGATTACACCTACATATACATGGTATTGAAGAATGTCCTGAAGTTTTTCTTTATTCTCTGGCTTTAATAAATCATCAACCGTTCCGTCAGGAAGTTTATCAAACGCAGCATTGGTTGGTGCAAAAACGGTGAACGGTCCAGCGTTGGAAAGCGCGTCTACCAGCTCGCCAGCTTTTACCGCCACTACCAACGTGCTATGTTCAGCCGAACCAACGGCAACCTGAACCACATTGGGTGCAGAGTCAGAATCGTTTACGGCTGATTGTCCTGCACCAACTTCTTCTGGTGCAGCAACTGTTTGTTGCACTGCTGATTGTTGCTGGCCGCATGAAACGAACGCTACCAGCATACCGATTGCTATTATCTTGTTCATAATTATTATAGTTGTTTGGTTATAGGCAAGATTTCTATTTTGCACCGTCATTCTGGCGCATAAACTCCACGATATCGCGCGCATCACCCACGGATACGTTTTGATTCGGCATTCGCATTAAACACAACTCCAGAAGTTTTTGAGCTTCCGGATCCTGGTCAAGCATTACATCTACGTTTAATATCATGTTCATAATCCATTCTGGTTTTCTTTTTTCTGTCACACCTTTCCAACCTGGACCGACAACCCGTGTTTCGTCCAGTCTATGACAGGCCTGGCATTTCATTTCGTAGATGGCTTTACCTCTACCAATGCGCTCGGTTTCTAGTGGCGTTTTGAGCTCTACGTTTTGAATTTGGCCGATACCTTTACTGATATCCGTTACTTCAGCAACTGCATTTTTTGCAGTTTCATGATTGGCTTCGTACGAATCTTCGCCTTCAACCTTGGGTTTCTCAGGTGCGCAGGCTGCAAACATGGAGATTGCAAACAGCATGATGAATAATTTTTTCATAGTTTATGATTTGTTTCAGGACTGATTTAAATTTTCAGAAAGGTATTTCGAAATGGATGCGGCTCTTATGATCCAAATCATAATCAAAGAGTGACTTAAGTCACTTTCAGTTTATCCTTTTTAAAAGATGAAATCTTAAGTGACAACTCTCAATGAGTAAATTCCAGTAAAATGATGAAGTGGCCTTACGTGTTTTTGATTTTCCGAAATGAGCACAATAAAAAAGATCCGAGTCCCCACACTATTACAATAGAAAATAAGAAGAGAAGAACTGGCGGTGATGTAAATGATAAAAATTGAAAAAAGGATGTGCCCATGAGAACCATTACCAGTTCAGATCCCACAAACCCAATCACTATAAAATAGATAGATGCGGATGATTTAATTTCCACCACATTCTTTTCAATATACCACCCGAGTAAAAATAAAGTAATTACACCAATCAGTACGAGGTGCAAATACGCAATGATAAAAGATCGGATGTCAAATGCCAGATGTGCAATTTGCGGATGGGCAGATACAAGTTGAAGGATGGATTTTAAGATGAGTGAGAAAAAGGCGATCAACAATAATACTTTATTTTTTGGGTAAGTTGGTTCAAATTTCAGAGGGCGAATTACTTGAATGAAACAATACAAGGATATGATTTGAATGATTGCTCCTATAAAGCCAATGATATTAAAAAGCAATCCGGGGTCTGCCCATAAAGTCGATAAGAAATAGGTGGGAAAAATGGCGATCCATAAAAGCCGTTTTGATTTTTCAGCTGCCACGCGATTGAATTGTATTCCACGTTCTTCCATCTCATGATAAAACAAACTAAACAAGCCGAAAATAAAAACACCGTTGTACTGGAAATGTAAATAGAAATACACCGCAAAGTAATACCACTTGGTTTGTCCGAAACCAATGGCCATCAACGGTCCTAATGTAAAAGGACCGAGAGATGAAATCAGAAACAAGATCAATGAAATTCGTCCATAATCAATGGATACTGATCCCTTCGTTTTCTTAAAGTCCTTCAATATCCACAAACAAAAAACGGCAACACAAATAGTATGCAGCGTTGAAAAAATAATGGACACTATTCCATATCCCTGAAGCGGAAATGAAATTAACATTACACATAACAAGCATTGCATGACGATGAATAAGGATTTGTATCGCTTATCAATCAATGAATAATTAGAGACATACGCCAGAAATAAGGTATTGAATACCCAACCCAAAAACATCATGTGCGAATGTGTATGCAACCAATACGGAAATTTGATCCAAGGTAAGGGTGATACAAAATGCCAACGAAGCAACAAACCAATGCAGGCAGCAATGAAGAAGAATATGAGCGGTACTCTAAACAGTCTTCGCATAACGTGCATTGCGAATCGTAAAGGTAATCAGCAGCATGAAGTACAACAAAATACTACTCACTGAAATCCATCCACTCCATAATCTTACCGCTAAAGGTATTACATAAATATCTCCAAGCAAACGTAAAACGAGAGAGAGAACGAGTGTAGTCAAGGGTAAATATAACAGAGGATGATAAGGCTTTACATTAAATCCTAAAACACCGGGAAGAATGATAGGCCCATGCGCAAAGATCATAGAGAAAGCAAAACCAAGAAAAAAAGTATGAACTATCGCATCGTAAGCAAAAGGAATATCGGGAAGCGAAATCAGAAAGAGCCCGGTGAAGAGTAGACTGATGTATCCTATTAATAATGCTGTGCCGGAAAAACGAGTGAATCCATCTTTTTTTAAGGCAATCGAAATAACATCGTGACGCATGAGCCAGATGGCGATCATTGCGAGTGCTGTGCCCGAAATATATTTTCCAATTCCATGAAAAGGCAGGCACAATCCAATAAGAAATAAACTCATGAAGCTCACCAGCATTATCTTGTGCTGTTTGGTAACGGGTAAAAATTTTGAAAGCTCAATGCGTTCACCAATAATTACGAAAAGTATAAAACCCAACCACCATGGAAATGCCATGGGATAGAATTGTTTTGTAATCAACATGACATGCCCAATAATCAGACAACATGCACCAATGATCATTAACATTAATGATAGGTCTTTTGGTTGATTCTCATAATATAAGAGAAAGACGATCATAAGTCCTGCTGCACCAATGACCAGAAACAACGAACCTAACCAATAAAATCCTGGAACAATGATGACTAAGCCAAGGGCATTGATTACTGGAAATACGTAAAGAAGATTCTTCCTTAATGGAATTACCTTTTCTAACAAAATCAAAGTTCCCAAAAATCCCCCGACCATCATTGTACCATGATGCGTTGCAACCGACCCCAATGAAATATTCCAACCCATGCGAATCAAACCTGCCAACATTCCTATTAGCAAATTGATGATCGCCAAAATCATAAAAGGTAATCGAATCTTGATCATGGAGATTTTTAATCGGCCAAAATTAAGGCCATTCCATTTTTCTCGACATGACGAAAATCATCCTGATGTGGATATAATGTTTCGTAACTAAAACCTTCAAATACAATCCGATAAGCAAATCATAATCATACTGTCTTTGACTGGATAGATATCCCCTACAAGTCAAATCAATAAAGGACAATCGGACAGAAAAATTGCCCTTCGGCCATCTGGGACAAGCATTTTACCAATCCAAATTTGCATATTTGCGAACCCATTCAAAAGAATCATTGATGAGCAAAAAGAAGTATCTAATCGTCATTACCATCTCGATCATCCTTGGTTCCATTGTCGGCAATTTTACTGAAAAAAGAGTACGAGCATGGATTGAAGTATTGTATGAACTGGTTGTTGGAACGCCAATGGTTTATGACATCAGTCAGGTTGATGAGAAAGGAGTTCCGTATATCATCGAGTCAACCATCGGCAAGCAACGCAATCCGATGACGATTTGTAACAAGGCACTCTCCTACCACGAAAAATTCATTCAGGGAGATTCGAGCCAAAAGATTCTATTTTTGAATTGTGCCGATTGGCTGGGTGGTGATTTAATAAAAAGTGATAGCTTTTCTGTTTTAAAATACGATTACAACTGGCCCGTTAATAATATGGTTGCTCCATGGCGGTCTGGTTTAGCCAATGGTGTTTCGTTACACGTTTTTATAAAAGCGCATAAAATTACAGGCGATGAAAAATACCTTAGTACCGCTAAGCAAATTCTAAATTCATTTTATGTTGAAGTGAAAGATGGTGGCGTAACCTATAAATCAGAAACTGATGGATGGTGGTTTGAAGAATTTGCAGATGAAGGCGGGTTCGATTCAAGAGTATTAAACGGCCATATGTTTGCCGCCATCGGTATCCATGATTATTTTCTTTACACAAAAGATTCTGCAGCAAAATACCTTTTTGATCAAGGGTTGCTTGGATTAAAGAACAATCTTTCCAAATATGATAATGTGGGAGGACCATCCTTTTATGACAGGCGCGGAACCATCACTAATATTAAGTATCACGCCATACATGTTGATTTACTCAATCAACTGTTTCAAATTTCTGGCGATCCGCTTTATAAAACGTATTCAGAAAAATGGGGAGCATTTAAACATCCATCATTAACCAAGCGATTAATAAGTCCACCCGTAAAAAGAATTGACATGGCAATCTGGCTTTTCAATTTTGTATTTACACTCTTGATCGTTTTTGTCATGTTTTATGTGATTTCCAAAAAATCAAGATAGTCATGATCCACAAACTGTCCGATCTGAATTACCTATCCCAATTCTACGCAACAGATACCCAAACAAACTCTCTTTACTTAACCACATTTCTTTATAATATTGTTCCTCAATTTTATTCCTTATGAAAATACCCAATTGGAAAACGATGTTGCCCCATGGCCTAGCTGTACTTTTATTTCTAGCCGTAACCATTGTCTTTTTTAATCCTATATTTTCTGACAACAAAGTTCTTGCTCAGCCCGACATTCAACAATTTCGCGGTTCATACAAAACGGTCTTAGACTATCGCACTTCAACCGGTGAAGAGGCCTTGTGGGCACCCTCTATGTTTAGTGGAATGCCTGCCTATCTGGTAAGTGTTCATTGGGGTGACAGCCCATTGTTGTGGACAAAACAGGTACTCTCCTTTTTCTTACCTCATCCTGTCAGCAATATCTTTCTCGCTTTTATCTGTTACTATATTTTATTACTTGCCTTTGGGATACGCCCCTATCTCGCTATTGCCGGTGCCATTGCCTTCGGACTTTCATCTTATATGATCGTAGGTTTGATTGCTGGTCACAACAATCGCGTTGGAGCAATCGCATTTATGCCTTTGGTGATTGCTGGGATTCATCTTGCGTTCTCAAAAAATAAAATATTGGGCTTTGGGTTAACAACGGCAGGTCTTGCACTTCACTTACGTGAGAATCACTTACAAATTACCTATTACCTGTTCATTATCATTTTAGTATATGGCATCATCGAATTAATTGTATACATAAAACAAAAACAAATTGTTGACTTTATAAAAACAATTGGCTTGTTGATTGTGGCTGCTGGTATTGCAGTGGGCACTTTCTTTGGTTCGCTGTGGGCCATAACTGAATATACCACCTATTCAACTCGAGGAAAATCAGAATTAGTTTCACCATCTGTTACTGCAGAAAGTGGAAGCGGACTTGATAAATCGTATGCCTTCAATAACAGTTATGGTTTGTTAGAACCCCTTACTTTGTTTGTTCCTAATTTTTATGGTGGCAGCAGTTCGAATTATCTGATCAGCGATCAAAACAGTAAATCCTATAAAGCTTTAGCGAGTTCCGGAGATAATCAATTGGCCAATCAGCTTGCGAATTATACCGGCTCATATTGGGGACCACAGCAACCATTCGGTGCTATTCCGTATTATGCCGGAGCCATCATTACTTTTCTGTTTGCAGTGGGTATCGCTTTCGCGGATAAAAAATATGTGTGGTGGCTGGTAAGCATCAGCGTTATATCGTTGCTGCTTACATACGGAAGCAACCTTCCATCATTCAATTACTTTTTGTTCGATCACCTTCCGGGATACAATAAATTCAGATCGGTCACTTTTACACTAGTCATCATTCTGTTTGCTATGCCCTTGTTGGGTATGCTGGGGCTGGAGAAATTAATGACGCTCGGTTTAAATAAAGATGCCAGGAAAAAATTACTGATCGTACTGGGTTCCACTGGAGGGATTTGTCTCCTACTGCTTCTGTTTGCAGGAGCTTTCAGTTTCCTTAAAGATGAAGATGGGCAATTACCTCCGTGGTTTATGAATGCTTTGGCAGAAGATCGAAAAAATCTTTTACAAAGTGATGCATTTCGCTCGCTTGCCTTCATTGTCTCTGCTTTTGTAGTGATTTACTTTGAAGTTTGGAAAAAGATTTCACCCACAGCGTTCTATGCTTTTCTAATCATCATGATCACGTTTGATCTTGCCGTAGTAGATAAGCGATACTTAATCCAAGAAAACTATCAACGTAAGCGCGACAATACCGCCTTTGCATTGTCCGAGGCTGATCAGGAAATTTTAAAAGACAAATCCTACTATCGGGTGTTCAATCTTATGGGAGCTATGAACGAAGCAAAGACTTCCTATTCTCATTATTCGATTGGCGGATATCATGGCGCAAAACTCAGACGTTACATGGACTTATACGATTCATGTTTATTCCCCGAAACCAATACACTCATTCAGGATTTAAGATCTGGTAGACCCAATTTTGAAACCTATGGCATTCTGAATATGCTCAACGCAAAGTATTTTGTTTTTGGTGATCAGCGAAACAATATTATTCCTAACCCAAATGCAAATGGTGCTGCGTGGTTCGTTCAGAATGTTGTTCCTGTTAATTCACCAACAGAAGAACTTCAAAAACTACGCGAAATCAATACCACCAAAGAAGCGGTCATTGATAATTCAAAATTCAAAGCGACCAATGTCTCTTATGACAGTGCCTCTACAATTCAATTAAAAGAATTTACGCCACCCTACATCAAATATGAATCTGAATCCAGCGTAGCAGGCTTAGGTGTATTCTCGGAAATATATTATCCGAAAGGATGGGTAGCCACGATCGATGGAAAAGAAACTGAAATTTTACGAGCTAATTATGTTTTGCGTGCGCTCAGCATTCCAGCCGGCAAGCATACAATTGAATTTACGTTTAAACCCGATGCATTTTATATTGGCAATAAAGTAACCATGGCATCCTCCTGGATTATGATGTTGGTTTTACTTGGAAGTTTAGGATGGAGTTTAAAGAAGGAGTAATTATTCCACTACTGTCCCAATGCTTTCAATCTTTTCAGCAATGGAGGATGTGAGTAATGAAAGAATACGTAGAGCGGATGCGGATACAAGTCGCTCAAACTATCTACCGAAAGTTTTTTCAATGCATTGGATAAAGCATTGCCATCGAAATTTTCTTTAGCGTAAGCATCCGCTTCAAATTCGTTCTTGCGACTATACAAATTCATAAACAAACTTGTGATGGCCGATATGGGTGAGAACAAGATTCCAAAGGCTAATAAATTCAAAGGAATGCTTAATTGACTTCCACCAAGGGCCAACGAAATATTTTCATTGAAAACCATCAGCGACAAAACAAACAAGGTAAATACAATCTGAAGGATGGAAAGTACAAATCCCCAGATGATGTGCTTCTTTTTGAAATGACCAACTTCATGCGCCAGTACAGCAACCAACTCGTCTGTAGTATGATTCTCGATTAAGGTATCATATAGTACAATCTTTTTCTTCCTGCCGATACCCGAGAAAAAAGCATTAGCTTTCTTTGACCGTTTCGATCCATCAATGATAAAAATGTTATCCAAAGGAAAGTTGATTTTTTTGGCAAACGTTTCAATAGAAGTTTTCAATTCACCATCCTGCAAAGGTGTAAGCGTATTAAACATGGGAAGTATAAGAGAAGTATAAAACATGTTCACGAACAAAATAAACAACGATGCAATGGCTGCAAACCAAATCCAAAACACAGGACCTAGCCATTGCATAAGATAAATCAATACTGAAAGCAACACTCCTCCAATAACAGCAGACAGAAGATAACCCTTTAACTTATCAGTAATAAAAGTTTTTAGTGTTGTTTTATTAAATCCATACTTCTCTTCAATCACAAAGGTACTGTGCAGTTGAAAAGGTATTGTAAGAATATCAGAGACCAGCATCAATACGCCAAAGAAAACCAGTGCCTCAACAATTTCATTGTGTATGGACAGTCTTAAGACTGAATCGAGCCAACCAAAGCCACCAACATACAGCATGATGAATGAAAGCAAAAAGCTGACAGCAGAGGTAAGAAAGGAAAAGTAAGTAAGCTCTCTGTGGTAGGCCAATGACTTAAGGTATTTATCCTTCTCATAGAACGATTCAATCTCCTTTGGAATATCCGTTCGTTGAGCGCGTAAGTTGATATAATCCAATGCCTGATCGAATACATAACTGAAAGCAGTAATGGCCAAAATCAAATAAAGAAATGTTGCTGATTCCATAGAGAATGATCGCAAAAAAATTTGACAATGATAGCAATTGCAATGAACCTAAACAAAGAATCGACCCGTCCTTGTCTCTGATCATGTATCAGATTCCTCCATCTTGCTAAAAGTAAATTTCTTTACGGCATAGCCAATCAGTAAACCAAACAATGCAAAGCCCATAACAATGTACAGGATATTCTCTTCAAACACCGATGTCTTCAAATTGAGAAATCTGCCAACAGAGTACCCAATGGTAGTCACGGTTGTTGCCCAGATCAAACCACTGACAACACTATAAAACAAATACTGAAGTGGTTTGATTTCGCTCATGCCAATAATCAAAGGAATGATGACACGAAAGCCATATAAAAACCGATACGAAAAAAGAATCTGAAGATGGTGCTTATTGAAGAAGTGCTGCATCGGCCGAAGACGCGATTTTAATGCCGGACGCTTTTCAATAAAGTATTTCCCATTCAACCTACCGATGATATAATAAAGCCAATCGCTAATGAAGGATCCGACAAACCCGAAAAAAACGGTGTACGATCCATCAAACACACCGCGATGAATCAAAGAGGATGCTACTAAGATTGAAGTCTCTCCTTCGAAGAATGTTCCAATAAGCAAAGCTATATATCCGTATTGGTCAAGAAAATCTTCCAATTTCGCTAATCGTTAATGATCCCAAATCCATAGTCATAATCTCCTTTTAATACACGCTCGATTAACAGTTAACCATTAACACCTGCCTGCCGGTAGGCAGGGATAACTATTCATCCGCTTCACTGCCTTGCAATTTGCACTGATCATCCATACCAATATGCATCAGGGCATCTCCGGCATTTATTACGGGAATATTATTCAATCCAATTACATATCCCATATCGTTTGAAAATATCTCCTCTTTAAATTCACCGAATGGATCCGTAATGGTACCAACACATTGACCTTTCTGAACTAAATCACCACACAATACACTCGTCTGAAAAAGGCCTGCATATTTTGCACGAATCCAGGATGAGCTCCAGATAATCTTACTTTTATTCTTTGCTTCAGGTGCATTGTCGATCATGTTTAGATATTTCATCAACCGCTGTGTTCCTGCAATACCTTCCTCAATGGCATGTTGATCAAAGCGAAGTGATTCTCCACCTTCATAGACAATAATATTTTTCCCCCGCTTGGATGCTACTTTCCGTAATGAGTTTGGTCTGAAAGGCGAGTCAATTGTAAAAGGTGCATTGAATGCTCGCGCCAATTCAAGATTTCGTTCGTTCTTTAAAACAGCACGCACTTGTGGATAATTTGTTCGCATTGCGCCCCCCGTATGGAAGTCAACGCCATAATCAATAAAGGGAATAACTTCACGCATAAGATTATACGCCACACGACTTGCCAATGATCCATTTTTATTTCCGGGAAAAGATCGGTTGATATCTTTTCCATCCGGAACATCTCGCGAATAATTTAAGAAACCATAAATATTTACTATGGGCATACATACTGTAACACCACGTTTAGGTTGATGAAGACCGCTGTCCAAAATTCTCCGAACGATTTCCATTCCATTAATTTCATCACCATGCATTCCTGCTGTAAGCGCAAGTACAGGTCCATCCTCAAGACCACGCGAAATATAAATAGGTGTATCAATAACCGTATGCGAAGGAAGCCTGGCGATGTTCATATCAATCGTTTTGAACTCTCCAGGGTGAATTTCTTTACCGGCTATGATTACTTTTTTCATACGTACAATTCGCTAGTTCGTGGTTGGTAGTACTTAAGCATTGATTTTATCTTTTTGGATTCTATTTTTTGTCGCATTTTTTTCGAGGTAACGAAAAATCATTCCAGCGATATCGACTTTGGTAGCGCCTTCAATACCTTCTAAACCTGGCGAGGAGTTTACTTCGACAATGAGCGGCCCGCGTTTCGATGGAAGCATATCAACACCCGCCACATCCAATCCCATTTTCTTTGCAGCTGTAATGGCTGCCGATTTCTCGGCACGAGAAAGCTTTATCACCGTTGCCACACCACCGCGATGCAGGTTAGAGCGAAACTCTCCTTCGCGTGTAGCTTGTCTGCGCATGGCACCTACTACCTGACCGTCAACAATGAAAGCACGAATGTCACTTCCTTTTGCTTCTTTAATAAATTCCTGAACAATAATGCGTGCATGTAAACCATGAAATGCTTCTATAACCGACTGCGCTGCTTTTTTATTTTCCGCCAGTACCACTCCGAGGCCTTGAGTACCTTCTAATAATTTGATAATAACTGGTGCACCACCTACTGCCTCAACGATGCCTTCTGTATCGCGGGAATAATCCATGAAAATAGTTTTTGGCAATCCCAATCCTGCACGCGATAATATTTGCAAGCTTCTAAGTTTATCGCGCGACCGAATCAATGCTTGAGACTCAACTGCAGAAAAAACTTTCATCATCTCAAATTGTCTTACCACCGCTGCACCATAAAACGTAACTGATGCACCGATTCGTGGTATGATCGCATCGAAGTAATCCAGCTTTCTTCCCTGATACAACACCATTGGATTTTTCTTTTCAATGAAGAGCACACATTTCATGTGATCGATGATCTCCACTTTGTGACCCCGCTCCTCACCTGCCTGCTTCAATCTTTTGGTTGAATACAGTTTTGGGTTTCTTGATAAAATGGCAATGTTCATAATACAGAATTAATGGTTACTCCTATCGGACTTCTTTTTAGCTGCCTTGCGTTTTCGAATCTTTTCTTTGTATGACAGGTTTTTTTGTGTTACGTCAATTAAGAAACGATGGCCCAAAATTTTCCTCCCGATTAAGATCGGAAATTTAAGTGAACCTCTGTTGCTAAGAGAGAATTCCGTTATTATTTCTTCATTAAAGATTTTTACACCTGTAATAATCACGAACCTGCGTTCTACCTCACCAAACGAATTTTTGATGTCGCGTTCCTCAAAGGTATCAAACACAAATTTCATCCCTGTAAACTCAGGATGTTCCTCATCTAACAATATAAATTCAAGCTTGCCCTCAACCACTTGCGCTCGGTGGCAATGAAGACTGGATGTATAAGCACCGGTATCAAATTTGGCATGAATGTTTGTCAAATTCAATCCGGGAAGATCAACACGATCGTAACGACCTAAAATATGCATGGCGATTCAGGATACTGAGACAATATGCTGAAAATAAAAAAGCCCCGCTAGTGCGAGGCTGAAAATCTGATTAAAATCTAATTATCCTTTTACTTTAAACGCCACTCTGGTATTCTCCCAGGTTAGTACAATCTCATCTTTACCTATGCTGATGTTAAATGTTTCAACAAAAGCAGGCGACTTCAATGGCTTTGCACTGACTCTGAATAGATCAAACTTATCATTATAATTGAAAGCTCCCCACTGATTACTTTCCTTATTAATAATCAAAGTCCATTCAGTCTTATTAGGTATAGTAAAGAGAGAATACTTGCCAACCGCCAGATCCTTACCTTCAATTTTTATTGGCGCATCAATCTGGATGGTCGTGGCCGCATTTGCACCTGTTCTCCATACTTCACCAAAAGGAACAAGCTCATCCATGATTTTTCGTCCACGAGCCGAAGGCTGACAATACACAATTTTTATATTCGATGCGCCAATTTTACCTGTTGCGGTTGCGCTCGGGCTTGATGGCTTATCTTGTGCTGAAGCGCCTGATATCAAAGCAAAAAAGGCGAATAAAGGAATACAAATTCTTTTCATGTTATTGATTTTTAAAGATGGAAGGTAATTATTAAGGCATAAAAATGCCCCAAAAGCTTGGGGCATTTTAGATAATATAACCTGTAAACTAAATTAATCAACGAGAGACTCAGGCTCAATGTTCTTCAAATCAGGATTTTTCTTTGGTTATTTTTTTCGTACTATATCTCACCTCAATACAGAACCCCACAAAGTCATAAATATTTTGTGAAGCGCTCATGATTTTGTCTTTCAATCCCACTTTATCCCAATCATGGTAGTTATCTGATTCTATTATTAATTAATAATAGAATCAGTCACGCTTTTCATTCGAAGCCTCAACTCCGTATAGGATTGCCTTTTCAAGTATATCCATGTTTATATCTTTTAGAGTTTTGAATTTGATACAATAACCGGAGACCCTTGCCTTGCCTAGTTTTTTTCCATAGGCCTGGGCCAAATGTTTCTTATCATCAATACCCAGAATGTAGACAGAGATTCCGGTTGTGTTAGTGCTAATACCAATTTGATAAAATTCTCTGGTTGTTCCATCAACATATTTTATGCTATAAAATCCATATCCAATGTTAGGGTTAGAAACAGTTTTGCCTTTGTCGTCTTTGCCATCTAAGAACCACAATTTACATCCTGGTAATACTTTAAGGATGTGAAAGTGCAATGCGTGCATGTCACTGCGTTTTGGTTCAGATTGGCTGGTGATATACTTTTTGATTTCTTCCTGCATGTTCATTCCAATTCCTGGCAGTAAAATTTATGAAAACTTAGTAAGTCAGTTATTTCTAAAACCATATTTTCTTCACCGTCAATACGCAAAATTTTGTCGCAGTCTTCAAGATCAAAGTTCCATTTTGATTTTGGAAGTATTTTCTCAATATGTGGTTTGAGTTTATTTAACTCTGATTTTGTTTTGACCGATGTTTTGAAAACGTAAATCATTTTAGCGCTAAGGTTTCTTACTTTACCACTTCATCCCGATAATTATTGGGATGCTTACGATCCTTTGGAGGTATAATCTACCAACCATTCAATTCCGTATTTATCTCTGAAACAACCAAAATATGAACCCCATGGACTATCGCCAATCGGTCCTTCTATTTGTCCTCCTACTGAAAGACCATTAAATAATCGGTCTGCTTCTTCTTTACTTTCCGCACTGATTACAATTTTACTTCTGTTCTCATTTTCGTTTGTCTTTCCCATTATTTCGGGAACGTCATTTGCCATCAACAGGTAACCTTTACCGATAGGTAGAGCAATGTGCATAATCTTATTCTCTTCCTTTTTCGCAACCGTGAATTCAGGACTTGCAAGGTCTTTGAAACGCATAACCTTTGAGAACTCTCCGCCAAATACTGATTTGTAAAATGTGAATGCTTCTTCGGCATTTCCGTTGAAGTTAATGTGAGGATTGATACGTGCCATAATTTTTATTTTTTAGATCGCTAAATGGTGTTTTTTTTGACAAACGTTTTAATACAATTCCGATAGTTATCGGGATCATTTTTGCGATAAAGTTCTCAGTAAATCTTCCAGGTTCTTCATTGTCATTGCATATCCTTCTTTGAAGCCCATTTCAATCATTCTCTCTAAGCGAGCCAGGGATTCATTATAAATGCGAATGCTGACTTTTGTCTTTCCGTTTTGCTCACTGAAATTATAATCCCAATCAGAACCGGACAACTCAGGGTTTTCATCTTTGTCTGCAAAAGCGTTAAAAAGTTTGAAATTGGTTTTAGGACTAATGGAAGTATACTTCTGAAGGATCCAACCCTCTTGTCCATCGGGACCTACCATAGCATAAAATCTTTTTCCACCAACAACAAAATTCATATGTTTTGTTTTTGCTTTAAACGGTGCTGGTGCATTCCACTGGTCAAGAATTTCCTGCTTAGTAAAAGCATCCCACACCAGTGAAAGCTCGGCATCAAATTCCCTGATTATCAGTACCGTTTTTGCTGCTTTGTCAACGGTAAAATCAAATAATAAATCGCTTTTCATTTCTTTTGTTTTTTAAGTGTTGATAATACTTTGTCAAGTTGATTGAATTGCGTTTCCCAAATTTTTCTGAATTGGTTTAACCATTTATCAATCTCTTTCATCTTTTCAATTTCAAGTGAGTAGTAAATTTCCCGTCCCTTGTATTCCTGTTTTACCAGTTCGGATTCTGTCAAAATGCGAAGGTGTTTTGAAACAGCTTGTCGGGTAGTGTGGAAATTTTCGGCAATGGCGTTTGGTGTCATTGCCTGCAATGCGATTAATGTAATAATAGCCCTTCTTGTGGGGTCGGCAATAGCTTGAAAAATATCCCTTCTCATTTGTCTAATGGTTAATTTATGAAACCGTTCAGTTGCAAATATATATGCAACTATTCGGTTTCGCAAATTTTTCTTTAAATTCTTAAGATTATTGAAACGCTAGGTGGAAATTGTCAATCGGGTAATTGGTAGGTGGTTCAGGCACCGCTTCTCCATTGTTGGTTTTTGCAATGCGTGTTATCGTATAGTGACAACACAAGTTTGTACAAATGTTCTACTCGCTACGTAAAATCTTCTCCATCTTTCTACCCTTCGCCAATTCATCTACTAACTTGTCGAGGTATCGAATCTGCTGCGTCAACGGATTTTCAATTTCCTCTATGCGATATCCGCAGATTACGCCAGTGATGAGGTGAGCATTTGGATGTATCGAAGCGCGTTGGAAGAATGTCTCAAAAGTTATATTCTCCTTTATGAGTTCCTGTTGTTTTTTGTTATTGAAGCCAGTTAACCACGTTATTACCTGTTGTAATTCTTCCTTTGTTCTGCCTTTCTTCTCCACCTTTGCGAGATACAATGGATAGACAGAGGCAAATGTAAGTTTTGCAATACGCTGATTGTGTGCATCTAAATTGTTCATACCTAAAATTGTTTTGAGAGCCGCACCTGACCAAACAATAAGACGAAGATAAAAACTTACTCTTTATAATCCACCGCAATTGCTTTGACATTTTGCTAGAGTCAAGGCAGTTCACTGTGACTGTTGTATAAAGTTGAGTTTGCAGTTCGTTTAAAAACATCATTGTCGTTATATCAGAGTCAAAACATGTCGGGCAGAATTATTCAGTGTCAACAACCTCTATTCATTTGTTCGTACCGGAAATTGCTTACAGATGTTTTGCACGTTTAATTTCGTCAACTGCATTGCGCATCTAAGAAATTAATATTAATAACAGACAGGCACATTTTACATTCCTATAATACGATAACGAAAGCCCACTTAAACCTTTAGCTGCATAGGGAATTATTTAATATATTTAACCTAAGCACTATTACCTTCATCCATGAAATCAGGCTGTCTATACCTTGTTGTTGCATTCCTGCTTTCAGGCAGCCTTGCAAATGGGCAGCAACATTTTAATCTGGAATTCGATCATTACAACACAGATGACGGGCTTTCTCAAAACGAAGTGTACGACATCGTTCAAGATAAGCAAGGCTTCATTTGGTTTGGCACCGATGAAGGACTGAACCGTTTTGATGGCCATGAGTTTAAGATCTTTAAACACCAGGAGAAAAACCCCAACACAATTATTGGAAATACTGTTCAGGCACTTGCTGTGGACAAAGACAGTACACTTTGGATTGGTACATCCAATGGATTGAGTCGCTACTATCCAAAAAGTGAACGCATTGAGCAGCTTCATTCTGATCCAACAAATCCAAACCTTCCTAAAGGTATCAGCGTTCGTGATATTGCTATCCACTCCGATGGCTCCATCTGGATAGCCTACCTGGGTACAGGAGTAGATGTGTACTATCCCGATAAAAAACAGTTTTTTCATTATACTAATAATCGAAGTGATGAGTTTAAAATAAAAAACGACTACATCACCAACATACTTTTTCTACCCAATGGTAATAAACTTTTGAGTAGTCGCGATGGTATTTTAGTGATTGGGAAAGATAATGTGCCGCTTACTGACATAGAATGTGAAAAGTTTTATCCCTGGTCTGCTCAAATAGATCACTCGGTAACCTGCTTTCAATATAGCCACTATAGTCAGAAGCTTTGGATCGGAACCGAATTAAACGGACTCTATTCAGTGGATCTGCATTCCAACATGGTCAGAAATTTCAACTCACGAAATAGCGAGTTGCTCTTCAATGACAATGTTCCATCGTTGTTTGAAGATTCGTTTGGAAACCTTTGGGTTGGTGGAGAAACCATTCATTTGATGGATACCGAACGAAACATGTTGATTCCGTATAATGAAAATGGTTTTCGCGAAAATGTAATTCAACGAAATCCAATCATGGCTATTTATGAAGACAACGCTAAAAATATCTGGTTAGGTACATTCCGATTTGGAGCACTTAAATACAATCCCGGTAGTAAACACATCTCGCATTTTAATAGCAGACAAGGTATTGGAAGCATTGGAGACGATAAGGTATTATCGTTTAATGAAGATATAAAAGGAAATTTATGGGTTGGTACTGATGGTGGTGGACTTTATACGATGTCGAACCATTCTCAAAAATTTGAACTTGCTCAAGGTAGCGGATCATTCAGTTCACAAGTAATCAAATGTATTTATCGGGACTCCACAAATAACTTTTGGCTAGGAACCTGGGATGGCGGCATGATGTACTACAATCCAGAAAAGAAACGAACAGAGATTTTTAATCATGAACACGCTAACTTTGAAAGCCGCCATGTGTGGGACATTGAACCGGATGATGTCGGCAATTTATGGTTAGGTACATTACGTGATGGACTTTGTTATTTCAATCCGAAAACAAAAGTATATAGGTATTATAAAAATATCCCGAATGACTCCACCTCTCTTGGAAACAATGACATCATGTCCTTGCTTACCGACTCGGAAAAGAATTTGTGGATTGGGCATTCTGGTGGAGCCAGCATTTTAAAATCAGGGGCAAAAGAATTCATCAATTTACGAATTGGAAAATTTTCGTCTCTCACATCAAGTGTTCTCTGCCTCTATGAAGATGATCAGAACCGAATGTGGATGGGGACCAATGGAGGCGGAATAATAATTCTTGACAAGAACTTAAGAGTAGTTAAGCAGATCAGCGAAAATGACGGACTGTCAAGCAGTACAATTTGTGATCTTCAGGTTGACAGTCATCACAACATTTGGGCGAGTACGTATAGCGGGTTGTTCCGCATAAGCATGACTGACTTTTCCATTTCTGAAGTACCCCAATACCTTGGTCTTCAGGGAAAAGAATTTATTCCTCGTTCCGGCTTCACTAGAACGGATGGGCGTTTGCTCTTCGGAGGCGTTAATGGTTTTAATCTTTTTCATCCTGACAGTCTCCATTTCGAACACGATAATGTAAAGGTAATCTTCACCTCATTAAAAATCCTAAATGATGAAATTCATCCAGACGAAGTTTATCGTGGAAAAAAAATACTGACACAATCTATTACTACAACTGAACATATCACCCTCTCCCATGAACATTATTCTTTCACTCTCACCTTCTCACCATTACATTACACCTGGCAAAATGGTTTACGCTACAGTTACATGCTTGAACCATTAGATAAGGAATGGCAATACACTACTGCCCAGGCGCGATCCATTCATTACACGAATCTTTCGCCCGGAGATTATACTCTTATTGTAAGGGCATCGTATGATGGACGCTATTGGTCTTCAGATGGAGCACGATTGCTCATTACGATCAAGCCGCCCTGG
>DAIQPD010000253.1:0-5369 GCA_036787535.1 Chryseolinea sp. | reverse complement strand
CTAATCCACCTTTCAATACTGATTTGCCGGTAGGTTGTTCTACCATCTTCTTCATACTTTGTAGCGCAAACATATATATCTTGCCACCCATCATTATTAATGTCTACAACAACAACTCCAGAACTCCACTTATCTACAACACCAATTTTAGCTTGCTCTGATACATCTTTAAAGTTCATCGCTCCATTGTTCAAATAGAGTTTATTAGTTACCATGTTCCCGGTAAAAAAAACATCTTGTAAACCATCATTGTTAAAGTCAGCAACAGCCACACCACCACCGTTATAGATATAGTCGTAATCAAAAATATTAAAGGAGTCTGACTCATAGATTGTATTGGAGAAATCAATTCCTGTTTTCTCCGAAGGAAGAAGTGCGAACAAGGTATCGGGTGATTTCTCACACCCTGAAAATAAAAATAAGGTCAGAAAGAAAAAGACAATTCCAGAAATAGCCTTCTGATACTTTTTGTAATAATTCTTCATTTGGTGTTCAATAAAAATCAAGTAATATATTTTCTAAACTAGTTATTATTCAAACTAAAAATTTGTGCTGATGCATTATTGCGAGCCAGTAGTATAAACTTCTTACCTGCTATTTTCAATACCTTCGTATCACGTATTTCCCCTTTAAGGTTTAATCCTGTTTCAATAGACGGTACGCTTATAAATTTTCCGCTGCCATCGCCCTTTAATAAAACTCCATGATTTGAGTCTTGCCTTCCGACCTCAGGTTTCAAACCGTAGAAATTTCCACATAGTAATAAGTCAAGATGCTTATCGTTATTCAAGTCATCAATAACAATTCCAAACACAGGTGATACTTGCACTTCTGAAGGTAGCGCTTCCAGTTTTAAACCTGCCCCTCCTAAATTCCACAAGATTGCACTACTTAAATAAGTAGCATTATACTCCAATGCATTTTCGCGTTGATTAGCTGATAATAATTCTTCGTACGTTTTAGAAGCGTATTCACTGTACTTAAGTGAGTTCTTTTTCAATTGAGGTAATTGAGATGTTAAGTCAGACTTTGCAGCAAAGGGAAATGCGCGCTCTTCTAATGGAGGAAACCACGTTACGATAAATTCACTTTTTCCATTCTGATCAAAATCATTCACAAACATTTTTAACGGTTTTTTATCAGAGGCTTTAAACTTTGAATTCTGTCCCCAATTTCCAATAACAAAATCATCATGCCCGTCATTATTCAAATCTGCTTTTTCTATTGCAGTCCACCATCCATTTGATCCGGGGACTACCTTTGCCTGATCCAATCCAGATCCGGTATTGCGATATATTTTTATTGACATCCAATCTCCAACAACTACCAAATCATCTTTTGAATCACCATCCGTGTCGCTCCATACTGCTCCTGTCACCATACCAGCACCTGCTAAAGTCTCGGGTGTAATATCTGTCCACTTACCGTTATCATTACGGAGAAGAAAACTTCTGGGAATCAATCCGTAGTTTCCTGGAACAATCCTTGCCCCCACGAATAAATCTGTATCACCATCCTGATCATAATCATGAGCCAAAATGCAGGAAAAGTTACCTACTGTTGTTTTGAATTTATCTTCTACTTTCGAAAATTTTCCACGGCCATCATTTTGATAATAACGCAATGAGTGATCATCATTAGCTCTACTAATTTCGTTACCTCCTGAACCTAGTAAAATATCAAGGTCACCATCGTTATCAAAATCAAATATGGCTCCACAGGTACTCTCAAAATTTGAATCGTTGACAAAAACTGCCTGGTTGCTCATTTGGAACTTATGATTTTTACTTTGAATAAAAAGTTTGTCAGCATCTCCAAATGCACCGAGCATTAGGAAATCATCCAGATCATCACCATTCAAATCAGCCACCAAAATTTTTGGGCCTTCGGTTGATACTTTTTTTAGAAGCAATCGTTCATAGTCAAAATCATTAAATTCATTTTCATGATGAGTGTAATCGCCATCCAGAATATTTTTTGTCATATCGACAAATAAAGATTTCTTCTTTATATTATTTTTTTTCAGTTTAGAAGTAGCCTTTGAATAATCAAATTCAAGCAATTGATTTGTGCTGATATTGGGAAGCGTTTGTGTTTTAGAATCGGGCCAAACAACCGTTACCGAATCAACCACTTTATTCTTACTACAACCAAATAACAGTTGAGGCTCTACAGAACTTTGAAATCCTCTTGTTGTAAAATTCTGAAGAACCTGCACTTGCCCATCCTTCCAAACACTTACTTTTGATCCTATACCAAATGGATTCCCTGAACTACCCTTCAATTTTACTTTTAAATAATTATTCTGAATAAGTTCATTTGTGTTATTCCGATATACGAAACTGGGCATATTGACATTGTTCACTACCAAATCCAAATCCCCATCATTATCAAGATCGCCATATGCTGAGCCATTGCTGAAAGATGGTTGACTTAGGCCTAATGAATCTGCTAAGTTTTTGAAGATCTTATTTCTCTCATTAACAAAAGCATAATTGGAAATCTTACTTGAAGGTACTAAGGCAAGCAAGTCATTGAAATCAAACTTGCCGGTTCTCTCCACTATTTCTTTTATGTTGCTCCTATCGGCCACAAAATCAGAGAAGTCCATTGATGTGATATCACGATAAATTCCGTTGCTAACAAAAATATCCTTCCACCCATCGTTATCCATATCAAAAATTAAAGCTCCCCAACTCCAATCAGTTGATGATACATTTGAAAAATTAGCAAGCTCTTGAAAATTGCCAAGCCCGTCATTGTATTGCAAGCAATTCTGAAGTTGCTGATAGTGGTAGCTCGATTTTACTTTTAACTCTTTGATGTTTGTTTCATCAAATTTGGTTAACGATTTGAGTCTGACATTATCTCCTGGCAACATATCAGTTGTGAAAATCTCAGGGCTTCCGTCATTATTCAGGTCAGCAAAATCTGACCCCATGCTTGATGCCGATACAATACTCGTACGTGAAGTTAGCTCTTCCGAAAAAGTCCCATCACCCCTGTTTACGTATAGGTAATCACGTTCCCAAAAGTCATTGCTGATGTAAATGTCAGGTAGCATGTCGTTGTTTAGATCACTCACGGAAACTCCGAGGCCGAATCCAATCCAGCTTCCATAAATTCCAGCTTTCGCACTAACATCAATAAAATGGCCATCATCATTTCGAAGAAGTTTATCTCCCCCAACACTATCCCTTACCTCTCTTGAAATTAAAAATTGGTCAACGCGATCAATGGATTTGAAACTATTATTTAACATATAACAGTCCAAATCTCCATCAAGATCAAAATCAAAAAACGATGCATGGGTTGAGTACCCACTGTCATTGAGACCGAACTCCTTTGCTCTTTCGCTAAATGTTAAATCGCCATTATTAATAAAGAGCTCATTCTCCTTATTTCCTCCCTCAACGTTGCCCGAATTACAAACATAGATATCAAGATAACCATCTCCATTAACATCTGCCATGGCAACCCCTGTGCTCCAACTTCGATTGCCACCAACGCCTGCACTTTCCGTAATATCTTCAAAGACCCAGTTTCCTTTATTGATATAAAGTTTGTTTTGATTTGTATTTGAGGTAAAATAAATATCTGCAAGACTGTCATTATTGATGTCTCCAATACCTACCCCCCCCCCGTTATAGAAATTCCGATAAGTAAAAATGTTAAAGTCTTTCGTGTCCTCAACTTTGTTAATGAAGGAAAGACCCGTTTCATTACCATTGGTAAGGGTGAATAAAGTACTCTTCGTTACACTATCTTCCTTTGAACTACACGAAACAAGCAAGCTTAAAAAGAAACTAAACGCACAGTAATTAATTCTTTGTTCTCTCATTATAAAAATACAAACCCGACTTTATTATTACTTCTAAACAATGCAAAGTAAATAGTTTTAAAAACAAAAGAGGCAGATAAAATCTGCCTCTTTTTAAAATTGATTAACTAATTATTAATCCTTAATAACCAGGATTTTGCTTCAATAGTTGTACGCCACCCACTGTAGCTAACTCCACTTGGGCAGTTGGGAAAGGATACCAGCGGTGCTTCGCTGCGAAAGTTTCAGCTTCTCCATAGTACGAATCTCTTGCACCAGAGGTTTGATCAATACCTGTTTTACCAGCAGCTGCTTCATGCTCTACAAAATCATTTAATAAAGTAGCGGCATAACCAGGCTCCATGTCATCATATCTTCTGATATCAAAAAGTCTATGACCTTCCATAGCCAACTCTAGTCTTCTTTCAAAGCGAACTGCCTTTCTAGCATAGGCTGCACCTTGTGTTGCAAATGTATTAGCCGCTGCCTGACCATACTGACCCACTTCGTAGTTAGCCCATGTGATCGCTGGATCGTCAATGTCATTCGTCATTACACTTGCTGCACCACCGGCAGTAAATGCACCTTGTGCGCAATTTCCAGCTCTTGCTCTTACTAAATTAACAAGTTGCTGCGCTCTTGCCAAGCCGCCAAGTTCAACCTCAGCTTCAGCCAATAATAGATAAACATCAGCAAGGCGTATAACAGGAACGTTCACACCATTATTCGCAGCACCATTCCATCCCCCTGCAACAATCGGGCTGGTTGAATATGGTTGCATCTTTTTAGGTGAATAAGGTCCGGAATAAGATCTTGAACGAATAAAAGTAGGAACGTGTATTGCCCAATCCCAATACGGAACGCCATCTCTTCCAGCAGTAAGATCAATTCTTGGATCGACAGCGTCTGTCGCTGGAACTAAATCTGTATCATTAAACGTATCCAAGAATGGAAGACCACTTGGATCAACCTTGAATGCATTTATCAGATTCTGAGAAGGCTGATGGAATCCGCAGCATCCAAAACCTCCACCCACTGGGTTTGCAAGTTGATTTAGCCAATTTGAATTTCTTGCCTGTGCAGCATCACTCAATGACATTTGAACGCTAAATAACGCCTCAGGACCATTTTCGGTGCTGTAGGTAAACAAATCGCGTTGGCAATTTGCTAACGTCTTGCCGCTGTTTACAACAGCATCCAACTCTGTCTTTGCATTCGCATACTCTCTTGCATACATATACACTTTACCCAAAAATGCTCTTGCCGCTATTTTATCAACACGACCCCTATCGGTTTGAGTATCTGGCAATTTGCCAACTGCATTAACTAAGTCTGCAATAATCAAGGCCAAAACATCATCTGGTTCTGCTTCATTTTGTTTAAAGAAATTTAGATTCAGCGCATCGTCTTCATTCATGTAAACAATTCGACCAAATGGCTTGTACAGTTCAAAGTGATAGTAAGCACGAAGAAAAAGAGCTTCTCCAAGAACACGATCTTTAATATCGTCTATTCCAGAAGTGGAGTTAACCAAATTTATAACTGCATT
>DAIQPD010000049.1:0-25339 GCA_036787535.1 Chryseolinea sp. | reverse complement strand
TACAAAACCCTGCACCAGAACGTAAAGAAGATCTGCCTCTAATGATAAATCGCTCTCAGATTTTCGTAATGCATTGAGTTCAGTTAATCCTTGATCGATCGATCCTTTAATACCCATTAAGCTCAGTAACCAATCATACTTTTCAGGAACGGATCCAACGATAACTTCTAATATTCCAGAGGTTTTTTGAATGGCCTTGAAGGATGGATACCGCTTTTTAATTTCCTGAACTAATGAATACGATTGTTTCAAACTTAAGGCTGCATCAAACTCGTGTCCGAATTTCAGATACACAAATGCCCATTGAAGCCTGATCTCTGCCAGAAGAAACATATCGTCAGGACTGTTTGCTTTTACCTTACGATTGAGGCGTTGTTCAAATCGATCTTCGTAGTCGTTAAACTTCTCCTTGTCTTCTGTAATAAGAAGCTCCAGAGCTTCTGACAAAGCGGTTACATAATGTTCCTGTGCTGTCTCCGGGTTGGGTATCAGCAAGTGAGCGTCTTGTGTCTGAAGATTCAGTACAAGATTGTAGGCCTGCTTGGTTGCAGGGTCAAATTTCCAATCCTGGGCTAACGATTGAATAACCAGACATAAAAAAAGGCATGTTATAAAGCATGCCTTTTCTAGTATATGGAATTGAAGTCTATTCAACTTTCTTTCTTCTGCTGACTGGTGTAGGTGTTGCAACTTTTGCTGTTTTAGGTTTATCGCCTTCATCAAGACTATCCATGTCTACATCGGCTAAGATACGGCCAGAATGTTCATCGATCACAATTTTCTTTTTCTCGCGGATCTCCGCAATTTTCTGCGGTGGTATTACAATGTTACACCCTTCCGCAGCACCACGAACTACACGAACTACTGCAAGGCCATTAGTTAAGCTTCCGCGAAGGCGCTCATAATACTTTAAAAGTTTGTCTTCGATTTTCTTGGTGGCCTTCTCACGTTCTGCTAACAATTTCTTCTCTTCCTCCTGGCTCTCTTGCAGAATGCCGTTTAACTCATTCTTCTTTATATCAAGATGCTCGCCACGTTCCTTAATAAAGATGTTGGTTTTTTCAATTTCGTCTTTCTTCTGCTGGGTTGAATCTTTGCCTTCTTTGATCTTCTTTTCGCAAAGTTGTATTTCGAGTTCTTGAAGTTCTACTTCTTTGGTGATAGCATCGAACTCGCGGTTGTTTCTAACGTTCTTCTGTTGTTCGTTGTATTTCTTGATGAGCTTTTCGGCTTCCTTAATACCTTCTTTATTCTTCTTTATCCCTTCCTCAATTTCTTTGAACTCAACCTCTAAACGGCTTTGGCGGGTCTTGTACCCCTCCATCTCGTCTTCCAGATCTTGAACCTCATCTGGCAGGTCACCTCTCAGTTTTTTAAGTTCGTCTATTTTGGTATCAATGAACTGAAGTTTAACAAGCGCTTCCAGCTTCTGTGCAACTGACTGATTTTCCATTCTTTAAAAGTAGCTTATTGGATTGGTGATAGTTTTTGAAAAATTGATCGCAAAAGTAGGAAATTTTTCCATTAAAACACCTACTAATAAATCTTTGGTAAAAACCTCGCTTTCGTAGTGCCCGATATCGACAATAATGATCTGGCCATCAGCATCAAAAAACTCATGATATTTAAAGTCGGCCGTTATAAAGATGTCGGCTTGAGCCTGAATGGCTTTCGGGAGAAGGAAGCTGCCAGAGCCACCAGCTATTGCCACTTTCTTAATAGGCTTTTCAATCAACTTTGTATGCCTGATTACAGATAGATTCATACTGGTTTTCAAACCTAATAAAAACGCAGAAGGTTCAATCGGCTTATCTAACTCTCCAATCATTCCGGATCCAACTTCTTGATTTTCATTATTAAGATTGGTAAGATAATAGGCTACCTCTTCGTAAGGATGGGATAACTTTAGTGAGTTAATGATTCTGCCTGACAAATGGCTTGGAAGAATAACTTCAACCCTCGTTTCCTCAACAGATTCTTGTTGGTTAATTGAACCAATAGTTGGATTAGCCAAACTCGTTGGTAAATAGCTACCTATGCCATCAACCCCGAAGCTGCAATTCTTGTATTTTCCTATTTGTCCTGCACCTGCCAGGTGCATAGCAGACAAGACTTCGGCTACCTTAGTCTTCGGAATAAAGGTGACTAGTTTTTGAAGCGTGTCTGTCTTGGGCAGTAGTATCCGGAGGTCCTTTAAGCCAAGCTTTTCGGCTATTTTATAGTTAACCCCAGTATGAATATTATCTAAATTGGTGTGAATGGCATATATGGCGATATCATTCTTGATTGCCAGGATAATGGTGCGCTCGATATAATTGCTTCCGGTAAGCTTCTTAAGTCCCTTAAAAATGATTGGATGGTGAGCCACGATCATATTACATCCTGCCTGTATTGCTTCGGCTACTACCTCTTCGGTACAGTCCAAACTCACCAAAATACCTTTCACTTCTGATGAATAATTTCCCGCAAGGAGGCCAGAATTATCATAGGATTCCTGGTAGGATCGCGGAGCCCAGGACTCGAGAAAATCGGTTACATCTTTTATTTTTATACTTGCCATTCTTTTGAATCGTTGAGGTTTGAAAGTTAAATGTATTTTACGTGCTGATGGCCATCTTGCAAATTTTGTTGTTCCCTTTTGCATTCTTATACAATGCAATTACCCGCTTCCGAAACCGGTTGTATGATTTGCGCATCCGACCGTCCACAGCCTTCGATATCCCTATTATTTCAGTTGGCAATTTAACTGTGGGAGGTACAGGTAAATCGCCTATGATTGAACACTTGATCAGGCTCTTATACAATGATCACAAAGTAGCCACTCTTAGCCGCGGTTATGGAAGAAGTACAAAGGGTTTCCGACTTGCCACAAAGCTTGACAATGCTGAGACATTAGGAGATGAGCCTTACCAGTTTTACAAAAAATATGGTAATAAGGTAATTGTTTCAGTTGGTGAGGAGCGAGTGCTTGCCATCACCAACATTTTACAAGAAGCAGAAGATACTGACGCGATTTTATTAGATGATGCTTTTCAACATAGAAGGGTGAGACCGGGTTTTAGTATTTTGCTGTGTGACTATAATCGCCCATTTTATAAGGACTTTTTGCTGCCTGCTGGCAAATTGCGCGAGTCGCGCTCGGGGGCTGCACGAGCAGATGTGGTGGTCGTAACAAAATGCCCGGTTGAGATTTCCGATGATGATATGATGGGCATTGAAAAATCAATTCGCAGATATGCCGATAGGCCTGTATTCTTTGCTACCATTCATTATGGAAATGCATTACCTATCGGTGATCTAAAAGCAGAAATAAGACGTGATATTATCCTTGTATCGGGAATAGCCGACCCTTCTTCTTTGATAGCGTATGTAAAGCAAGGATATGACTTGAAGGAACATCTTCATTTTGGTGATCATCATCAGTACACACTCGATGATTTGAAAAAAATGGAATCCATTTCCTTGCGGTATCCTGGTGTAAATTTCCTAACGACAGAAAAGGATATGGTGAAGTTGGAGTCTCCCCAATTTAAACCCTATATCGACCGACTTTCATTTTTTTATTTGCCGATCGAAGTTGAGTTTATAAAAAATGGAAGGGATTTTGATGAGCTTGTCTTAAACTCAGTAAGGCGTGCTTAATAGAAAATTTTTGACTCAAAATCGTTCGAACCACATTCTCCCCCTATTTTTGCGTGTGCATTTTTTGAGAATTTTCTTTTTTCTGGTCTTGTCCTTTTCGCTTGCCATAGTTTCAAAAGGGCAGGATGAACCTGAGCGAAAGGGACCGAGGGTGGGTTCGAGTATTATTGATGATACTACCCGGCAGGTTTATGGTCCGCAGACTTCTAAGTACTACTATGAGCAGGACGATTTCTTTAACCGCCCCCAACTTTATACAATCGATACGATCATAACGAATGTTCACAGGATGAACAGTTATGTCCGGGCTAATAATAACCTCTATCAGGATCTGGGTAATACAGGTACTGCCATCCACCCGATATTTTTCAAACCTCCCGATCTTATCGGGGCGAGCTCAGGTTTTAATACATACGATTTGTATTGGGACACTGAATCTGTAAAGTATTTTGACACCAAGTCACCTTACACCAACTTAAAAATAATATTAGGAGGTAGAGGTAAGTCAATTACGCGTATTGCGTTTAGCCGCAATATCAATCCGCAATGGAACCTGGGTTTTACCTATCGTGTACTTTTAATTGATAAACAAATTCAACGTCAGGGAAAAGGTGACCGACATGTTAAAGGAGGCTACCTTGATTTCCATACAGCCTACCAAACAAAGGACAGTTCGTATCGCTTGTTTATTAACTACAGACACAACAAACATGAAGTGGATGAATATGGCGGTGTGCAATTGGATGGTACTTACGATTATAAAGATTTCTTTTCAAAAGATGCTATTCCGTGGTTAACAGAAGCATCGAGTTATGAAAAAAGAAATAACCTTCATCTCCATCACCGCTATGAAATTGTAAAAGCGTTGCAGATCTATCACACACTTGACAGCTATCAACAAGGAAATGGCTTTAAAGATGATCTCTCTAAATCACCAGAAAGCTACTATGATAATATTGAAGTGGATAGTACGCTTACAGATGATTATGCTAAGTTCAAATCATTTCGCAATGAAGTAGGTATTAAAGGAAATTTGCTCAAGCTTTTTTACAATGGCTATTATGCCATTCGTAATTACGACATGAACTATAAGTACATAGCGGAGGATACCTTGTTTACAAAAGCAAAAGGTGTTGAAAATTATATTGGTGGAAGAATATCCATGAAGCTTGATTCTGTATTTGAATTAACGGGGTGGGGAGAAATTATGCAAAATGGAAATTACCGGATTGACGCACAATTGAAAAGCAAATGGCTGGAGGCTTCTCTAAAACAAATGCAATATGCTCCATCTTTTTTGCAGCAAGCGTATCGCGGTAGCCATGATGTATGGGACAATGATTTTAACGATGTAAACATTACGCAGCTTAATGGGTATTTGCATTACACCACAAAGAAACTTGATATTTCACCAGGCGTAACTTTCAGTACGCTTACCAACTATGTTTTCTTTAAGCGAGGCTACTACGGACAAAATCAACGGGTGCTCCCTATTCAGTCTTCCGGCACACAGGTAATGGCGGCACCCGAACTTAAATTCTTTATTCGCTTTTTGAAAGATATGTCGTTTAGTACACAAACCATTTATACAGCCGTTTTGAAAAACGATGATTATGCCATACAGGTACCCGAGCTCTTTGTAAATGGACAACTTGCGTATCAGAAAATGTGGTTTAAAAATAATTTAGATATGCAGGTAGGAGTAGATGTACATTGGCAATCATCCTACACTGCAAACGGGTATGACATTACTACCCAGCAATATTTTGTTCAACAAAGTTACTACACAACGGCCTTTCCGATTATAGATGTATTCTTCAATGGCCGAATAAAAAAGGCCAGGCTTTTTGTGAAGTACAACAACCTTCTCCAACTTTTTACACAACAGGGATATATGCCTACACCCGGGTATCCAGGCTATCGCAATACGCTAGACTTTGGTGTGGATTGGTCTTTTTATGATTAGGTTTTAATGACACTACTGTTTGCCAATCGAGACAACTCTTCTTCAACTTAAAACTTTAAAGTTCAAACTCGAAACTAAAAGAGCTACCCTCTTACCAGGACTTCGGCACAAAATTAACAACTAAGCCAATGCCACTAAGAGGATCAGGATATCCTGAAATTCCTAGCTTCCCTCTTAACTCAAAACTCAAATCCATTGTCTTGCTTTTTACAGCGTGAACACCTAAACCAGTGACAATGGCCATATTACCCAATAGCCCGGTTTGCGGGTAACTCATTTCTATCTCTCGTTTAAAAATATAACTGAACGTAAAGCCTGTATTCCAATACAAATTACCTCCCGACTTAAGGGTATAGTTTGTTCTTGGCAGCACCAGTAACTCCAGTGAGGATTCTTTAAAGGAAATATCTTTTTTACTTTGACTTTTATAGTGAAGCTCCTGATAGATTGAAAGTTTTTTGTAGGGCTTTTTACTACGTATCTCCAATGAGAGTCCGGGGCTAAACCCAACTAATGAAAATTGTTGAACTCCATAAGCGCCATTTTTAACAACATCATACTTTCGGAATTCGTAGAAGAAGTCGGCTACGAATCCAATGGTAGTTACTCCTTTACCATGGTCGACCTGATCAGGCTTACCACCTTTGCAAATAGTATATTTATTAAAAACGGCAAGCAATGATGCCCTGTCATACCTCAAATTATCCTTAATGATAGCATCCGGACAATCTAAAAAGGTTGAGCGAAGTTGGCCAATGTATTTTTTGTTTGCGCGTATCTCGGCTTCATTCTCTGCACCTCTAAAAGACCGGTTCAACAATTCGGTTATACTTTCGTTTTGCTTTATAAAAAAGTGAAGTCTTCCTTCTTTATCCTCAAACATCAGCAGGGAAACCAAGTCGCCCCCTGCCACAACTTCAAGAAAAATCCTATCCTCTTTCCATGCCAGAGGCTCTTTCTGAGTGGGTAAACTACCGGTCTTTTGTGATTCAGGATCGTATTTAACAAGAAGGCTTTCAAAGACGTAATTATTAGAAAAAGACAAACGCAAAACCTCTTTTGCATTTATTTTAATATAGTCATCAGCTTCAGACCTTTTGAATTTAATCTCATTATAAATCTTGTTTAAGCTGGCATTCGCCACAAAGCCCGTCAGAGTATCACCGTTTTCGAGGACAATCTTTGCAGGTTGGTAATTTGCTTTCTGAGGAAAAGCTGTCAAGTAAAATATGATGAAGATTGAAATTAACGTAAAACGTTTCATGTCTGAGTATTTAAATTGCAGCAAAAATAATAGTAATTTCAAATTAACCTAGTCGCACCCTTAAATCAAAATCTTGGGCATATGTTCAGTTTTTGGATTCAACAACTCTCATGGTAGTGCTTTCATTCGGCTGTGTGAAGAATTGGCGGTGATTAACCATTCGATTTTAACTAACCTTCTAAAAAGCCAACCTAAACGATGGCTTTACAATAAAGGCATAAACCCCTGGGGCATCGCTGTCCGTCAACCTCCAGGTAAAATCGATTCGGGAAATTTTAAAGATATTTTCAATACCAAATCCTGCCTCGTAATATCCTTTGTTCAATGGATTTAGATTTTCCGGAAACAAATAAATGGATTGATTATTAGCATCGGAAATTCCGCCCCAGTACGCACGCGCAAAAATTAATGAGCGCCATTTTAATTTGTTGATCAGCGGAATGCGATCCAGAATAAGCCCATCAAAATGATGCTGAACATGAAGTGTTACATACTCATCTGAAGCATATTCCAAAAAGTTCATGAGATTGAACGCTACGTCATCGTGCAACACCAGTTGGTTTCCGAAAGGTATATTCAAATAAGGATAGGGAACGGTGCCAAAAGTCTTTCCGGCTTCGAGATTATATTGAAAGTATCCCAACTTCCCCATTCGTACTTTTTGCTTTATCTGAGCAGAGATTTTTTGAAAATTCAGATCACCCTGGTAGAGGTCCTTATTAGCCCATCGCCATTCAATACCGATGTCCGGATATTTTCGGAAGACTACCTTACGTTCATCGCGTGAATAAAACTCGCCTGACACATCGCGATTTTGCCAACTGTATTTTAAGGTAATGGCAACACCATTTGCTTTAAAGGCATCTTGAAAAATTACATTTCCATTGTCGTTAATCTCAAATGACTCATTGTTGGTAGGCGATGTAGCAGTATTGAAATAAGTTAATCGTGTTAAAAGTCCGGGTGCCCACATGTTTTCTGCATAGACTTTGAAATCCATTTTATACATTCGTGAGGTAACATCTCCATATTGAACAAATGATGTCACCAGATTATCAATTTCAATCTGGTTATAACTTCGTCCGAGTTGTTCAATGTCGTATAGGTAGGAGACACCTAAACGTTTTGGATTTTTGTGTTTACCAATGTTCCACTCGGCAGCACCGCTGTATTTCCATTTTTCATCAAACGTACCATAGGCAACATAAGCATTTACCTTTACCGGAAATGAAAGGTCTTTACTGGAGCGAAAACCAAATTTGAAACGCGAATGTTCAATGATATTGTAGGTATAAAAAGTATAGAAATTCCCGATGTCAAAGTTCTTGCCAACCGGTAAGTATCCAGTTAAAAAAGTAAGCACTGCTTTTTTTCGAATTAGAAACGCTGGATCTTGCTCGATGCGCTCCACCATACCGAATACATTGTTTTCTTCTGGTGTCAATTCCAGATGGCGGGCTTCTTTCCAATATTCATCACTTCGTAGTTGAGCGCTGTCTTGTTCAACGACAATCTCCGCTCCTTTAAAAACGGATGAAGGTAAATCACTGTTGATTGTGTAGTTTTTATAACTCGAATTTTTTCTTCCAAAGAATCCGGTCATGTCAGATGAGTTTTCCACCACAGTGAAATCACCTAAGACTTGGGACGCGACAGGCATCCAGTCTTTCTCATTTACCTGTTCGTATGTTTGACTTACCCAATAGCTTCGCACAAAATTTACATTGGCCATAATATCAAATCGCAATTCAATTTGCTTGATGGCATAGGTAGCAGCATGTACATGCATTTCGCCTGTAAAGGCAAGCTCTCTCCTGTATTTAGGTTGGAAGGTAATCCGATAGTACTTTATATTATCCATCATGACGCTGTCTTCCATCAACGTGTAATCATAATGTAATTTGAAATTATCGTTGATCGGGCTCGGAAAACTTTTGTCAAGCATCACCACAAAATTGTCATAGATGTTTGGAGTAAGGTAGAGATCATCTACAAACTTCATAATCTTAGGGCCTTTCAATCCTGTGGTGTTTACTCCCTTTATATAGTCTCTGTTCTTTCTTGGACTGCGCTGGTAGTAATGATCGATTTCCTTTTCTACAAACAGGATCGGTAGGAAGGTAACGCCATCTTTTGTAGTGTCTACGTTCTCCCAAATGAAATCAAATGGGCGAACCATGATGTTCTTTTTAATCTTCTCTGTAAAGTTGTTGAGATCAAAACGAACTTTCATGTACTCTTCACAAGAATAGTTCGTTTTCAGTTCCGGATTATTTTGGGATTTTGCATCCACAACTTTTTCAAGAATGGCCCATGCCGGATTTTCTCCTGCAATTACTTCAACCTCATGAAGCTGCGTAAATTCTGATCGTAGTTTAATTTCTATCGTTTGCCTTTCGTAAGGTTTAATACCAAGACGTTGGGTAAAATAGCCTAAATAGGATACCACCAGCGAATCTACTTTCTTAGAAGTCTGCAGGCGAAAGTATCCTGTAGTATCACTCGTAATCCCTATTTGCGTGCCCTTAAAAAAAATGTGTGCAAAAACAATTGCCTCACCAGTCTTTTCGTCCTTCACAAAACCTTCAACAACCGTGTTTTGTGCGAGTGCGAAAGACGTGATGAAAAAAAGAAGAAAAGGTAGAGATGATCCTCGAAGAAGTCTGGCCATGCTACTGTAAGCTGTAACTGTGATCGGTTTAGTAACAAAGATAGAAAATACTTATTCAGAACAGGTCCTAAATTTTCTCAATCTCAATCTCATTCCTGCCAAGTACAAGTAAAGTCTTAAAATCTTTGTGCAACTTAGTGGTTCGAGCCACGGTGCAGAAATTACAAAAGTCAGAGGGTAGCAAAATGAAATTAAGGTATAAGACGAGTGATTTTTTTAATCCTACTCACACCGTTATTGGCATTGACCTGATAAACTGGCTGCAACTTTTATGGAGAAATAGATTTGCCATCAATTTTCGTTTTTGGCCGAAGGCCTTGTTGCTCACTGGTATTAGTATGTTGAACGCACCCTTTCAGTTTTATGAATTCATAGCCTACTCCAAAAGAATAAAGAAAGTAAAAGTAAAAAGTCCTGTATTCATATTGGGCCATCCCCGAAGTGGAACTACCTATCTGCATTATGTACTGAGTCAGGATCCTCAGTTTTCTTTTTGCCAGACGTATGAAGGCTTAGCACCACATGTATTTTTGAGCAGTGGAAAAATCGTAAAAGCAGTAATGAATTTGTTTATACCTGCTACTCGTCCGCAGGATAATGTAAAGGCTGGTGCAGCATTACCTATCGAGGAAGAGTTTGCCATGGGAAGTATCAGCCAGACCTCCTGGGTTCATGGATTATACTTTCCGAAAAGCATTTTCGATGTCTTTGATGAATGCGTAACCTTTAAGAGGGATAAAGAAGCGAGAGCAGAATGGAAAAAGCATTTTCTCTTTTTTGCTAAGAAGTTGGCGTATCAAAATCACGGAAAAACATTGTTGCTAAAAAGCCCCTGCAACACAGCAAGGATAAAAGAAATTCTTGAAGTCTTTCCTGATGCTCGCTTTATACACATTCACCGAAATCCGTATGAAGTCTATCTTTCCAATGTTGGACTCTATGAAAAGATCTTGCCTTTGCTTGGTCTTCATCGTGTGAAGGGGGAGTATATGGAAAAGTATGTTTTATATATGTATGAAGAAATGTATTCCAAATACCTCCGTGATCGGGAAGTTCTTTCGAGTGATCAACTTTACGAACTTCCGTACAAAAGCTTTATTGCTGATCCAATGAAGGAACTAGAGAAAGCATATTATCAGCTATCAATGGGTACCTTTGATTCTGTTGAAGATTTTTTAATGAAGGAAGTAGCGCAATCTGAATCATACCAAAAAAATAAGTATTCAAATATAAATAAAGAGGTGCGCCAGCAAATTGCGAATCGGTGGAAGTTTGCTTTTGATGTTTTTGGTTATGAGTTGGAGCAAGAAAAATAAAGAACTTTCAAAATATTTAGACGCAATAAGAGTTTGTTATTTTTGTTAATTATAGTATACAGAGAAATGCCAGAGTGGTTGAATGGGACGGTCTCGAAAACCGTTTACCGAGCAATCGGTACGTGGGTTCGAATCCCACTTTCTCTGCTTTCATGCTTAACTCAATTTGTAATACTAATTTTTAATTTCAATCTTAACGAGAAGAGCTTTCATCGATCTACTCAAATGGTGATCAATCCTAAAAACAATGACTCATTCATAATTTCAAATTATATTGCTGGCATGAAAAACACTTCTTTCTTCATTATTTTATTCTTTGCAGTAGTTTTATGTAAGGCTCAAAACACAGAGATCACGGTTAAAGGCACTATTAATGACGCACGAACTGGAAAAGGGGTGAAAGCCAACGTTCGATATAGTAGTATTCCCACTGAAAGTATCACGGGAAGGTTTAATGATAGTACATTTTCATTCCCGATTTTCGGAACAGCAAAGTATCAGATTACAGCTTCTGCTGAAGGATATAATTCAAAGACGATTATTGTGGCGCCTCAAGATATTGATGCAAATAATACTGTGATTCGCGCTATATTACTTACGCCAAAAGGGCAAACCATCATTCTTGAGGACCTGATTTTTGCACAAGGTAAGTCGGTTATTAATCCTAAATCATTTCCGGGATTAGATGAAGTTGTGCAGATGATGAAAGAAAACTCAAAAATTGAAATTCAGCTGGAAGGTCATACCGATAATGTAGGTAGTCCAAAAGCAAACCTTGAACTTTCTCAAGCCCGCGTAGATGCTGTTAAGAAATACATCGTTTCAAAAGGCATCAATAAAAGTCGAATACAGACTAAAGCTTTTGGTGGTTCTCAACCCCTCGGCAATGAAATGACACCGGAAGCTCGTGCCAAGAACAGGAGAGTGGAGATGCGGATTTTGAAAGACTGATATAATCGTTATTCGTTAATGGTTAATCGAAAGCTAAGGTATTGGACTACGAATTAATTAATCATTTACCATCTTCAGAAATTCTTCTTCCGAAACAGTTTTGATTCCATGTTTTTTAGCGGCTACAATTTTGGCTTCACCGGGTTTGTCTCCGGTAATTAGAAAGGTTAAGTCTTTCGCGACTGTCTTTTTATACTCACCTCCGTTGGCTTCAATGAATTTCTCAATTTCATCTCGCTTAAAATTTGTCAGGGTTCCTGTAGCCAGGATTTTAAATCCACTAAGCTTACCTTGAATAGGGGTAGTGTTCTTTTCTTCCAGCTCAAGTTTTAAGTTTGCTTTCTTCAGTTTGGTGATGGTATCTCGATTTTGTTGAATACTAAAAAATTCGATCACACTCCTTGCAATTCGTTCACCCACATCTTCCACGGCAATCAATTCGTCAAACGAAGCAGCCATGATCGCATCAATCGTCTTAAAATGTTTTGCCAATTTCTTTGCTACTGTTTCTCCAACATATCGAATACCCAATGCAAAGAGAACCTTTTCAAAATTAATCTGCTTGCTGGCTTCAATCCCTGATAAGATATTGTCAACTGTTTTTGCCTGAAAACTTATTCTACTTCTATAGCTAAAGGCATCAAGTTTGGCTCGTGATTTTTGATCGCCAATTAGTTCAAGAAAGGATGAATTCTTCTGAATCTCTAAATTATTATTCAGATCATACAGGTCATCAATGTTTTGTATTTGTTGAGATGCAGCTTCAAGTATCGCGAAAGGAATACCTCCTTTAAATAATTGATAGAGGATATTCTCTAATGGAACATAACCATCTTTAATGTGTGCATAATTTAGCTCAAGCGACTTCATCAAAAATGAAGGATATGCCTTTGCACCAGTTTGCTGTGCGGTAAGTTTCTTTATGTTCTTTAGAATTGCAGAAAATTCAGATACCTTATCTGATGTTGCGGTAAGTTTTAAAGCAGACACTACTTTTTCCAATGCTATTTGATAGACTCCGTTGGTGTCCTTGAAGTTTAAGTCTTCATCAGAGTCAAAATAATCTTGTAGACCAAGTAAGGTATCGTGTTGATTTTTTAAGTCATACAAGTCAGCATAGTTGTAAATCAATTTTTTATTTACAAGCATATCCACTTTGCGTTCGCCAAGAGAATCAATGTTCATTGCTTTGCGCTGAATGAAATGTTCGATGCGTCCTTTTACCTGTGGCGGACAACTAGTTGCATTCGGACAATAGAACGCAGCCTCACCTTCTTGTCTTACAAGTTTTGTATTACAATCCGGGCATACATCCGTATACACAAATGGTTTAGCGTCTGCACTTCTTTTATCCTGATCAACCTTTGTTACTTTGGGAATAATCTCACCACCTTTTTCAACAAACACATAATCACCAACGCGTAAATCCAAACGGGCTATTTCATTTGCATTATGCAGTGATGCCCGCTTAACAGTTGTGCCTGCCAATTGAACCGGTTCTAATTCGGCAACGGGTGTAACTGCACCTGTTCGTCCTACCTGATAGGTAACACTATTTAGTTTTGTACTCGTACTTTCCGCCTGATACTTATACGAAATGGCCCATCGCGGACTCTTTGCTGTAAGACCAAGTTGCTGTTGATGATCAAGGCTGTTTACCTTAATAACAACACCGTCTGTTTCGAGTGGAAGATCAAGACGTTTCTTTTCCCATTCGTTAATGTATTCTAGGACTTCGCTTATTGATTTGCACTTTCTATAGGTTTGAGAAACCTGAAAGCCCCACGATTCAAGCGAATGAATACTTTCTTCATGCGTTAGGGTTTCAATATTATCACCAAGAAGATAATAGGTAAAGCAATCGAGTTTCCGTTTCGCTACTTCCTTCGAGTCTTGCATTTTTAATGTGCCCGAAGTGGTGTTGCGTGCATTAGCATATCGTTCTTCGCCAATGTCTTCGCGATCCCTGTTTAGTTGATTAAAGTTTTCTTTGGTCATGAAAACTTCACCACGCACTTCGAATGAATCAGGAATGTTCTTCTTGTTAATTTTTAAAGGTACCGATCGAATGGTCTTTGCATTGACAATGACATTATCACCGCGAACACCATCACCTCGTGTAATGGCTTTTGTCAATAATCCATTTTCGTAAATCAAACTGATGGATACCCCATCAAACTTCAGCTCACAGAAATATTCATAGGCTTCACCTTCCAGGCCCTTTGCCACACGACCATCCCAATCTTCCAGATCCTTTTGGTTATAGGTATTTCCCAGCGAAAGCATGGGAAATTGATGATAAATGGCTTCAAACTCTTTCGTGATGGTACCACCAACACGCTGAGTAGGAGACTCCGCTTTTTTTAGTTCTGGAAATTCATTTTCAAGTTGAATGAGCGATTCAAGTAACTTGTCAAAATCGAAATCAGAGATCTCAGATTTCGATTTTTGATAATAGAGTTCATTGTGATAATTAATTTTATCCGTTAATGCTTCAATCTTAGTTTTTGCTTCCTCCAAACTCATAACGCGCGATTAACGATTAACCAGTTTCTTATTTCGTATCATCATGATACGCCTTAATTCCTGAACTAAAATCGAGAATATTATTCTTCCGGTCAACATCGGCCATGCGTAATGACGGATCAATTTCAATAGAAGTAATGTTTTCCGCTTTATGATTCACCTTCATGGTGTACGATGGATTTACCCATGGCCATGCCTCCAGATCAAAACGCTGCATTGTTTTATCTTCTACCTTTTTTCTTCCCAGAGTTTCATTGGTTGGTATGTAGTATAGTTCCTTGCTTCCATCAGCATAGGTAATCACCACATCAACCGGCATTGGAAAATCGCCAACACGATCAATGGTTACATATGTTCCATCATCTTTGCTGATTATATTCTTTACACCATAATCAATTTTCTTTGTTGTGTTAACCCAATAGCGCAAGTACCACTTCAAGTCCATATTGGATACCTTTTCCATGACACGAATAAAATCGATCGGTTCCGGATGTTTGAACTTCCAGGTGTTATAATATTGGCGCATACCGCGATAAAAAGTTTCTTCGCCAATGATATATTTTAATTGGTGTAAAAATACTGTACCCATACTATATGCTGCAGTGCTGTATGCGCGGTTGGTATTGTAATGATCGCCATGTTGACTAATCGGTTCCTGAAGTCCGCTTTTCACTAAATTAAAATATCCTGTGTAGCTACCCATATGTGAATCGGCAACGGGCTTATCAAACAATACAGCCATTGATTCCTGGCTTGCAAAATCGGTGAAGCCTTCATCAATCCAGGGATACAATGATTCGTTTGATGCCAACACACCCTGATACCAACTATGGGATACTTCGTGCGTCATCACTCCAACTAAACTACCAAGAGATCGTCCGCCAATGATGAGTGTACACATGGGATATTCCATACCTCCATCGCCACCATGAATAATGGAGTATGTGCTGTATGGATAGACACCAAAGGTCTTGTTCATAAACTCGAAATGCTTGACAGCATAAGTTTGCATTTTCTTCCAGTTCTCAATAATCTTATCGTCTTTCTTATAAAAGAAATGAAGCTCAGGACCATTGGGTACTTGCGCAATGTCATGCGCATATTGCGGATCGGCAGCCCATGCAAAATCAGTTACGTTCTTGGCTACAAAATGCCAGGTAAGTTGATTTGATTTTAGCGGAACAGCATTACTTTTTTGATCCTTTTTAGTTGCCTTTGCCGTTGGCTTTACTTTATATCCATGCCCAACAACTTCCGGATTGGCTAATACGCCAGTGCCTCCAATAGTGAATGAAGAGTCGATTTTAATATTTACATCAAAGTCTCCCCACACACCATGGAATTCACGCGCTACATATTGATAAGCATGCCACCCTTGAAAATCATACTCTGCCATTTTAGGATACCATTGTGTTATCGAATAGGCAATACCCTCTTTATTTTCTCTTCCTGATCGTCTGATTTGAACTGGAATCTGTGCTTCAAATTTCATATCAAATACCGTCTTTGTATTGGGAAAAATTGGTTTGGCCAGTGTTACTTCCAGGATGGTTCCATTTACATGGAAGGTAATATCTTTTCCATCCTGCTTCAGACTCTGTATATGCTGATAGCCAATCTCATTATCCTTTAGTTTCGATATGCGATCCATCACACGACCATCCGGATCGGAAATATTGCGGGATCGTACATCCATCATGCTGCCCGGTTGGAATGCATTAAAGTATAAATGGTAATAAACCTTGGTGAGGGTGTCTTTCGAATTATTGAAATAGGTAAGTTTTTGAGTGCCGTTGATAAGATTGGTCTTTACATCAAGTGCAACATCCATTTGATAATCAGCTCGCTGCTGCCATCGATAGTCCTGTGCAAAAAGGTTTTGAGTCAAAGCAAAAATGGATAGCAATACAATTCTGAATCTAAGCATGTTGAATAATTTAGGTTAAGGCATGCAAAATAGTTGAACCGCCTAATTTTACAAACTGGAATTACGTGGCTCGACTGATGCAAATGCATAAAAATGGATCAAATCTGAATGATTGAACATAGCTTCACAAAGTATAAAATGAACCTTAAATTATGATTACCTTACATCAATATAGAAGACAATTATCATGATCCTTTCATATTTTTTGTGTGCCTTGTTTTTTGTTCAGAATCAAATTCCGTTCAAGGCTAAGGATGAGTTTGAAGTAAAGTTGAATTATACCCTTAAGCAGCGACCTGCTGTTTCTGAGCACAACACCTATCAATATGAAAACCAGTCGGCAAGTCAGAACGCCCAAGGTGTGTTGCCATATTTGATATTGAATGTAAAAATTCTGAAAGCATCAGCGGAAGAAGTGAGATTAAAAGTTTCTAATAACCGTAGCAGCAATGTTATGTCAAAAAAACTAAAAGAGGGAGATGAATTTTCAATTGATATCGGTTTTACCGATGATGTGAAGGATCGTGTTACGGCACATGAATATACCATCAATCTGTTGGACGATAAACGCAAGGAGCAAAGCAAGATTGTGATTCTTGTAAATAAGGATGGAACCTTCCTGATTAATGATGAGGTGAGAGGAAAATTGTAATAATTTGACTTTCAAGTTTTAAGAAAAGATCCAACTAATTTTTTGAACGAGATTACTCAAAAGGGTAGCCTCTTTTTTTTGATCAAAAGCCCGGCATAGGATTTTAGAATTTAAATTTTCTCTGCTTGAAGGGAATGTAATAAGCAAGACTACCGGATAGGTAGGAGCTTTCAGAAAAAGTTAAGGTCTCACCTGGTAATGCCTTTGGAATATTATAGGAATAGGTAAACATAAAACTCCAGTTCTTATAGGTTATGTTGAGTGGTAAACTAAAGGTGTAATTCATAATACCGGATTTATTTTCGGTAATCAAAACAGGACTGAATCGCCATCCATACTTTCTGAAATTTTCAATGGCTTCGGCCAACGTTTTTGGCGCTACATATTCAATGGTTGAGATTTGCTCATTACCCCACAATACTGAAGCAGTAGGTAGAAGCGCAACACGACTTAGTCCTAACCACTTTCTCTTTTCAAATGTAAAACCAATGCTTGGCATCAGCCGGTGAACTTGCTGGTCGCCAAAATAAAATGAATAGCCAAGACTAAAGTTTACGGGTTTAAATTCTACGATGGGAGTGACGTATAATGTGTTTTGATAGGGGATGTAACTGTTATTTGATACATTATAAAAGTAATGATCATATCCGGCAAGAATGGAAAAATGCTTTGAGAAATCATGCATGTAACCAATGGAAGTTACAGTAAGGTAATACGAGGGATCAAAATCCTTACTCCAATATGAAGTAACATCAGCCACTAAACCAGAAATATGATAAAAAGAGATGCCGGGTGCGAGACCAAAATTTTCAATTCCTAATGTACGACCCGCAGAAAGTACATTGCTATTATATCCCATGCGAATGGCCAGCTGTGAACCAACAGGTTGTGGCAACGCTAATAAACTGTCAATGAGATTGAAGATGGAAAGGGAATCTTCTACGGTAAGCAGATCTTCAGAGTGCAATAAAACAGAATCAGCGTCCTGAGCAACAACAAGTGTTGAGGACGCTGATAAGATGGTTGTGAAAAGCCAACATCTACACCAACTCATGTAATAATCTTGAGAATTTAGTTGTTACGTTTTTGCAATTGCTGCTGTTGTTTATCACGTAACTGCTGCTGTCGGTTTTGTTGAACTTGCCTTCGCTGAATTTGTTCCAGAATCATTTGCCTGAAGCGTTTCTCAGCATCCGGCAAGGTACGTAACTTTTGTGCGGATATAACTTTCAGTAATCTGCCTGAATAATCTTTCTCAAGATCAAGTTCTTTTTGCTTGATTTGAAATTGAAGATCGACCAATGCCTGCTCATTTTGTTCAGTCGTTTTATTAGGATCAGGATTTTTCTTCATTTCCCTGTACTGCTGTTTTATCTCAGCCCTGTTTTTCGAAAACTCATGATAAATAGGCCAAAACTTTTCAGCTTCAGCAGGTGTAAGTCCAAGTTGATCAGTTATATAAGCAATGCGTGCAGCATTAATCTTGTCTTTTACTTTTGGGTCTTGCGTCTGAGGTAAATCATCGTCTTGTGCCCATGCTGGAATTGCCATGAGCAAAACCAATCCTATTCGTATTAAACTTTTCATATCTTAAAAATTATCGAATTCCATTTCAGTTAAAATATCATCTATATTCTCATTCTCAAGGTTGAGATCATATACAATACCTTCAATTTCGTATGCATCATCATCGCTTAAATAAACATTCGACAAGAGCTCTTCAGTTGTCATGTCTGAATTATCGAGATAGGCTATTAAATCTTCTGTCTCAATAGCCGAAAGCATTTGATCTGCATCTAGTACCTTATTTGATCGGTTAAACCAAAGTATGCCAGCAACCAGTAGCACAACAACCGGTAATGCATATCGAAGTGCAAAACCCCAAGTGGGCTTATTTACAGTTTCGGGTGCCACCACTCGTGACTGTATTATGCCGGGTAGTTTATCAAAGTACCCATTCGGCACATTGAAAACTTCTTTCTTTGGTATATCTTCCAGCTTTTTCATAATCGTCTCTTTGACATTGCTAGTTCTAAATGGTTTAATCTTCGCCTAATAAATTCTCAACTTTTTTAACCGCGTGGTGGTAGCTGGCTTTCAACGCCCCAACGCTGGTGTTTGTGATTTCGGAAATTTGCTCGTATGGCATATCATCGAAATACTTCATGTTAAAAACCAATCGCTGCTTATCTGGTAATTTTAAAAGTGCCTTTTGCAATTTAAGCTGAATTTCATCACCGGAAATGTGAGGAGAATTGTCCAATGCCGCTACCAACTCGCCTTCAACATCCCCAATCGGAAGAAAGAATCTGCGTTTTTTGCGCTGTAAAAAACTAAGGCATTCATTGGTGGCGATCTTGTAAATCCAGGTATAGAGCTGAGCATCTTCTCTGAAATTCCCAATGCTCTTGTGAATCTTTATAAACACTTCCTGGGTAACGTCATCAGCATCATCATGGTCAATTACCATTTTACGTACATGCCAATACACACGCTTTTGATATTCGCGTACCAGCAAATTAAACCCGTAGTTTCGGGTCTCAGGGTTATTAATCTTGGCTAAAAGCTCTTTATCGTCCAATGAATATTGTCAAAATCGAATCTTAGACTCTTATAAGTTAAAAAGGTTTAAAGGTCAAAGTGCCAAGTTTATGTGCATTCTAAATTGAACCACAACTTTGAACCTGGAACTCGTTTAGAGTATCAACCAACAACTCAAACTGTTCTTTCGAGTGGGTTGGGAAGTTAGCAAACCGAAGTTGGGTTTTCTTGTTCGCTCCATATCCATCACCGGGTTGCATTCCCTTTGCGAGCAAAGCTTTTGCTACCTTCTCAGTATGTTCACCACACTCAGCAACAATTACAGTCTTCGATTGAAGTGCCGTATCCTTTACAAATGCATTTAATAATGGATGTTGGTTCAGGGTTTGATACAGAATTGCTGCCTTGTACTCCGTTTCTTTTCGAATGTTTGTAATTCCTCTTCGTATCAAATCTGCTACTACTTGTCCCAACAAATAAATTCCCAGTACATTGGGTGTTTCCGGATTTTGATTTTTAATGGTATGGGAATACAAAGAAGGAATGCTGTGAAACGATCCAATTGAAATTCCTTTTGATAGAAGTTGCTCTGCCTTTGCGATGCATTTATCATTGATCATCCAAACTCCGAGTCCGGCAGGTAATCCAAATCCTTTTTGGACAGAGAAGAAAACAGAATCAAATTGATTGTAATCAAAATCTGGATAGGGCAGAGAGGAAACTGCATCAACCGCGATTAATGTATTTGGATTTTGCTTACGGATGGCATACATATAATCCAATGTCTGACAAACACCACTGCTGGTTTCATTATGCGTGATGCCGATGAGTTCAATATTTGCTGGAATGGCAATATTTGCATCAAAGCCTTTTCCCATCTCTACCTCTACCTTAACCGGTTTTTTATTTAGAAGCTGCGCGATTTCGTAAAACCGTTTTGAAAAGGATCCATTAACAAAATGAAATGAACTTTCTTCAACAAGATTTTGAAGAATGCGCTCCCAGATTTCATTGGCAGAACCTGTGAAAAGAATATGATAGTTAGGAGGTAATCCTAACAGCTCACGCAGACCGTCAACTGTCTTTTTATAAATAGCTTCGTACTGTTTGCTGCGATGCGACAAGGATGGGATGCCATCACGAAAAGCAGTTCGAACATGACCTTCAACGGTAAAGTAAAGTTGTGAAGGACCGGGAGTGAAATTGATTTTTGGCGTCATAGGTTAACTGTAAAAGTAAAGACTTCTACTTTTAGGTCAACCTTTATTTACCATTGTGAGTGAAAAAAATGTTAATCTACTTACTTCTTTCGATTGCACTGAATGATTTAAAAAATACTGATCATCAAAAGCAATGAGCAATCTGTTTTGGTTAAATTTGTAACGAAATCCACTTGGGTTTGGGACACGTTTGCTGAACCTAACATGTATACAATACCGAGTGAAGCTTTCGTCCAAAATCAGGCCTCACCCTTCGGGGACCTCGCCCAAAAAGCAGGATAACAGAAGAAGGTTGCGGATGCCGGCAGCTCAAAACTTGTCTTTCTTGAGGTTCAGAAACACCTCTCCAAGTCCAGTGGATTTTATTTTTCTTAAAAAAGGGGGGAGAAAAAAGTGGCAAACCGAACATCGCACCGCTCAACCACCTACCCTTGCTACCTTCCGATCCTGGGGGAGTTCAGCAGGAGCTGGTCGTGCCGATTTGCCGGTGCGAAAGTACAATTGATATTCGGAAATTGGTAATGCGGATCGAAAATGTTTGAAATACCCTCGAACTATAAATAGGGATTTCGAAAATTAACGAGTGAGATATTTCAATGTAAGACTACTTCGGGTTGCCGGTTCCCAGTTACCGGTAACCGGAGACTGGCAACTGGCAACCGTTTTCACGCCAGACCAGAGTAATATAGATTAAACTCCAAAGCACTTGACGATTCAAACCCATCCGTCTTCAAGTCTTCAAAAATATTACTATCAAATTCCAGTTCACGCATTTCACTTTCTCCGTTTTTAAAGATGGAAATTTCTATTCCCTTAAACTCAATTGGATTTACTTTTACCAGAATTTGAGTGCCTTCAAATTGCTTTTTAAAATATTGGTGAACAATGTTGCTGTCTTTGGCCATTCGCTGTTTATTTGATTATGGGTCAACTGAATCTTCCAGAGAAACTTTCAACTGAGCGGTTAGTCTTACAGCGGCTAAGGTACGAAGATGCGGAAGAACTCTTTTATACATATGCCAGCAAACCAGAGGCGACAAAATTTGTTTCGTGGCCAACACATCAATCGCTTGATGATACACGGTCTTTTCTTCGCTACGCGATTCATGCCTGGAGCACAGGTAAGGATTATTCTTTCTCAATCCGTCTAAAAGAATCGAATCGGTTGATTGGTAGTTTTGGGATCATGAATGATGATGGGAAAGTTCAATTTGGTTATACCTTAAGTCCGACACAATGGGGAAGAGGGTACGCCACAGAAGTTTGCAAATGCATGATGCAAATACTTAAAAAATTAGAGGGTGTTATCCGCATTCAAACTTTCGTTGATGTAGAGAATGTTGCATCTGCAAATGTATTGCTGAAAAGTGGACTAGTGGAAGAAGCTCATTTGGTTTCCTACTTCAAATTTGTCAATCAGGATAACGCAGCGAAGGATTGTATTTTGTTTAAGCTTCCGTAAGTATGTTCGCTAACCGAAAAACTAGAACCTCAAAGTAAAAATCGTTTTCACATCCGGCTCCGACTCGACATTGAGGGATCCATTGTGCATTTGCATGATTTGTCGGGAAAGGCTTAGTCCAATTCCTGAACCCGTGCGTTTCGTGGTATAGAAAGGAACAAAAATTTTATCAATGGCTTCTTTAATAATACCTGATCCATTGTCGATCACTTCAATCTTCACGACATTTTCATTATAGCTCCCGATCAGTTTGAGGTATGGCTTTTCGGTTTCACTCAAGGCTTCAATGGCATTTTTTAATAAGTTTATTAAAACCTGTTCGATCATCTCAGCATCAGCCTGAATGGTAAGGTATTCAGAGCTGCATGAATATTGAAAGTCAATGTTCGTTTTCTTTAGATCGGTTTTAAGGAGTTGAGATACTTTTTCGATCAGATCCTTTAAGCGCACACTAACGATAACGGGTTTCGGTAGCGAGGTATATTCCCGATAGGCATCAATGAATTTAATCAACCCCTTGCTTCTGTTTTCTATGGTGCTTAGTCCTTCACGTAGATCTTCTGCACCTTCTTGTTGAAGTTCAAAATGATTTTCTTTCTTCAACATTTCCTTGTCTAAAATCTCACGCAGGGTTGAGGTGAGCGAAGATATAGGCGTAATTGAATTCATAATTTCATGACGCAGAACCCGCGTAAGATTTTGCCATGCTTCCAGTTCTTGCTGTTGAAGTTCTGGCTGAATATTTTGAAGCGTCACAAGCTTTACATCAATTCCGCGAATGCGCATTTCGGTGGCTTGAACGGTTAAGTGCATATCATTATTACCTTTATACAACTCACCTTTTCCAGGCTCAACACTGTTTATGGCATGATAAAGTTTAGGGTTGATGTCGATTAGCTCGTGAATGTTTTTGATATTGATGACATTCAAAAATCTTCTTGCATTGGCATTTACCAATTGAACATTCCCTTCGGAATCAAATGATAAAATACCTGTCCTTACTTGTTGAACAACGGAGTTAAGGTATTGCCAATGTTCTTCCTTCTCTGATCTTGCTTTTCTAAAAGCTTCCAATACCTCGTTGAAAGCGGTGTTCAAATTTCGAAAGCTTGTGCCCAGCTTATTGTCGTTGGCAAAACCTGAAATAAAATCAGAGTACTTTATCGATTCTAAAAACCGGGTTAGTTTTCTGTTCGTCTGACTAACAAAACGAAAAAGTTCAACTAATTGAAAAATAATGATAAAGCCCGTGAGCGCTGCCGCGAATATCATGTTCGATCGGGTGATCATATACATAAATGCACTGAGCGTTAATCCCAACAAGACTACCCTTAGAATAACTCTGGTGCGAAAATCATTAAATCCTATATTCAAAACAGGTAGGGATTAAATGTAAAGGTAGGGGATTGATTTGATGATTCGTTGATTCGGTAATTTGATGATTCGTTGATTTGATCCAGGCATTCAAATTCAGCAACCTCAGACTTCAAACTTCGAACTTTGAACCTTGAACTTTCTACAGTCCATACTTCTCCAATCTCCGATACAACGATGATCGGGTAAGACCAAGTTCTGAAGCGGCTTGTGTGATGTTGCCGTTATACTTCTTCAACACTTTCCGGATCAAGAGTTTCTCTACTTCTTCCAAATTGAATTGTTCAAGGTTGAGATTACTTTCTTCTTTTGTTGCTGATACATTTAGGGTGAAGTCTTCGGGCTGAAGTACATTACCTGAGCTTAGTATAACTGCGCGCTCTATGGAGTGTTGCAATTCACGAATGTTCCCGGGCCAGCTGTGTTTATGCATTCTTGATAGCGCGCCTTCACTGATTTTGTTTACTGTCTTTTCATACTTATCAGCATAATGCTTCAAGAAATAATTGGACAGAAGCGGAATATCTTCAAAGCGTTCCCGCAAGGGAGGTATTTCAATTTCAATGGTATTGATCCGATACAATAAATCCTGACGAAAGCGATTTTCTTTCACCATTTCATATAGCGGAAGATTGGTTGCGCATACTAACCGCATATCCAGATTAATATCTTTGTTTGCTCCCACGCGACTTACTCTTCGGTTTTGAATTACAGTAAGGAGTTTCGCTTGCAAGGGCATGGAAAGATTTCCAATTTCATCCAGAAATATGGTGCCGTTATTGGCTAACTCAAATCGTCCGGCACGATCTTCTTTCGCATCGGTAAAAGATCCTTTCTTATGTCCGAAGAGTTCGCTTTCAAAAAGTGTTTCGGTTATAGAGCCTAAATCGACACTCACAAAGTTTTCATTCTTTCGAATGGAGTTTCTATGGATAGCGCGGGCAATTAATTCTTTTCCAGTTCCGTTTTCGCCCAATATCAAAACGTTAGCATCTGTCTTCGCGACACGGTCAATGGTTTGAAAGATCTTTTGCATCGAGGCACTTTGGCCTATGATCTCGCTGTAGCGATCGTTCAGTGCCTGATTGATTTCATGATTTTTGCTTTTAAGAACCTCAATGACATCCCGGGACTCACGCAATCGCATAGCAGAATACAGTGTTGCCAGTAACTTTTCATTCTCCCAGGGCTTTAAAACAAAATCAGTTGCACCGGCTTTGATTGCTTTTACAGCCATTTGAATATCACCGTAAGCTGTAATTAGAACAACAACAGAAGATGGATCAATTTGCAAAATACGTTCGAGCCAATAATATCCTTCTTTACCACTGCTCACGTCCTTGGTAAAATTCATATCCAGCAAGATGACATCGTAATCTTCCTGGTTCATTAGGGCTGGAATGGCTTCGGGGTTTTTCTCAATATCTACCTGTACAAAGTGACGCTTGAGATGCATCTTGGCAGCTTTGAGTAGATCTTCATTATCATCAACGATAAGGATTTTTCCTTGCTTGGATTCGGACATTCAGTTTAAAGTTTAAAGTTCAAGGTTGCAGGTTCATGGTTTCAAGTTCAATGTTTAAATCACTGACTAACTTTGAACCTGGAACCTTGAACCACTAAGACTGTACCGAAACTGATACAGTGCCATTCCACTTCAAAAATAGGATTTAGCTTCATATTTCACTGAAATTTTACGTTCGTATACGGACACACACGTTCACATGTGAACGAACAATAGATTGAATTACTGGCTTAAAATGCTTGAAACGTGCTTTATAGCGCTTGGCATACTTGTTGGCTTTAGGGTCGCAACTGCCATGGAAC
>DAIQPD010000048.1:0-25363 GCA_036787535.1 Chryseolinea sp. | reverse complement strand
AAAAACTGCGGGCAGAACTTTAATGGAAGGTTCTGTAATCTTTGTGGTGAAAAGGTAATTGAACAAGAAGAAAGAACGGTAAAGTTTTTTCTGGGTCATGTTTTAAATGCCTTTACTTTTATTGATGGTAAGTTCTGGAGGAGTTTCAAAACCATGTTGATTAGACCAGGAAAGATGACATTCGATCTCGTTGAAGGAAAAAGACAACCCTACATGAAGCCCGTGGCATTCTTTTTTGTTGGGAATGTTATTTATTTTTTACTGCCACTCTTTGAAACATTCAACACATCGTTTCATGCTCAGGTAGAGATGATGCCCTATAGTGCTTATGTAACTTCTGCTGTTAATGCATACCAGGCAAAAACAGGAATAGGGACAACAGAAATGGCCTCACTTTACAATGCACAATCTACCAGTCTTGCTAAAATGTTGCTTATTCTACTTGCACCTTTAACCTTACCTTTTGTAGCATTGGTTAACTTCTCCAGAAAACGATACTTGTCAGACCACTTCCTGTTTTCGTTAGAGTATAGTAGTTATTTATTATTTGTTCCTACCATACTTTTTCCAGCACTGTTATTTTTTATTTTCTGGATCGGTGAACTTTTTAATGCAGACCTTAATTACATTTTTAAAGATGACAACACGATTCCTTTCATTTTTATAATGCTTCTGTATTTTTTCATTTTTGGAAATCGAAATTTCTATAAATATCCATGGTGGCGTTCGGTGTTAAGTTCTGTTTTTCTTACATCCAGTATTTATATAGTCCTTCACCTTTATAGGTTCATTTTATTTCATGCTACCCTCTGGACAATCTGATTCATTAATTATCAACTCATGTGCCTGATCTTTCTCTCGCTTCATCATCACCCAACATACAAATTAATTGTAGCGGCAAATCGCGATGAGTTTTACAATCGGAAAACCGCAGCAGCTGATTACTGGGAAGATCATCCAACACTTTTGGGAGGCCGAGACTTAGAAGCATCAGGTACCTGGATGGGAATGAATACCTCCGGAAAGATAAGTATGCTCACCAATTATCGGGACCCACAAAACATAAATCCAAATGCGCCATCGCGCGGAAGGTTAGTTTCAGATTTTTTGATTGGAGATGTATCAGGAGAAGAATACCTTAAACAAATTTCAACTCATGGAAAAACATACAATGGATTTAATCTCATCAATGGAACTGTCGATAAACTCTTTTATTATTCAAACTACGCTGAAGGTATTCAACAAATCAAACCCGGACTACATGGACTAAGTAATCATTTACTGGATACAAACTGGCCAAAGGTTGAACGTGGAAAAGAAAAACTAAAGCCCATACTGACTCAAAGCAAAATTAATCCGGAAGAATTGTTTGATTTTCTACACAATGATGAACGTGCAGCAGACAATGTTCTGCCCCAAACAGGTTTGAGTTTAGAACGCGAGCGTGCCTTGTCTTCTATGTTTATCAAAACAGATAATTATGGTTCACGATGTTCAACTGTTATTCTGGTTGATCAATCCAATCGTGTGCAGTTTATTGAACGGGTTTACAATCTTGAAACATTTGAATATACAACCCATGCTTTTGAGTTTGTAATTCAGAAATAAAGCACAGTTGTTTTTTAGTGCTGCGTAATCTTTCCTTCACCACGGAGTATACAGAGAAACACGGAGATTTTTCCTTGTGTAACTCTGTGGCATTAACTCCTTACTTCCTCTCTGATTAAATTAATTTTTTGGGCAATATCCATTATCAATTTCACTAAGGCTTTCGTGATTTTAGAAAATCAATGTTACCTTTCATTTAAATGAGCCGCAAAAAAGATAAGACCCCCTTTCCGTTAAAAGTAGTTCGGTGGATATATCCAAAAGTAGAACGTACAATACCTATCCTTGCGCATACGTATTTTTTAAGATTGTTCTTTACACCCCTTCGTTATGGCGTTCCGGAAAAAGAAAAGAAAGCAGAATCGTTCGCAGAAAAATTTACCTTAGATGTAGCTGATAAAAAAATTCAATGTTACCGTTGGGGTAAAGGTAAGCCTGTACTCTTTATCCATGGCTGGGCCGGACGAGCAACACAGTTTAGAAGATTTGTAAAACCATTGATCGCTGCCGGCTATCAGGTTATTGGTTTCGATGGACCCGCTCATGGAAACTCAACCGGCAAGCGCACAAGTATTCTTGAATTTGAAGAAACATTAAAAGCGATCTATAAAAAAGTTGGTGAGCCCGCAGCCATCATTGCACATTCGTTTGGAGGAGGTGCCGCTCTGTTTGCTGCTATGAATGGATTGAAAATTCATAAGCTCATCAATATTGCGAGCCCAACCATTGGAGATGAAATTATTCATACCTATTTAAAAGCCATTAATGGATCGATGGCCACTAAAGATTTCTTTAAAAAAGAAATCATGAAGGAGTATGGTAAACCCTTCGATGAATTTACAGCCCTGCATTTTATCCGTCATTTACCAGAGGCTATAAACCTGCTTCTTGTCCACGATCAAAACGACAAGGAGGTAAGCTTTGCCCATGCCGAAGCGTTGGTGAAAGTCTATCCGGCTTCAAGGCTTATTAAAACGAAGGGCCTGGGACATACCCGGATATTAAAAGACAACGATGTTATTCAGCAATGTGTAACATTTATCAGGGGTGAATAGTCTATTGATAAGAATGTAAAGGTTCCATCAGGAACCGCCATTTTAAACCGCTGATGAAACAATTAATCCGCACATCAGTTAAGTAGAAGAAACTTTTTAACTTTAAGACGCATCCTTGTAATTCGAACGTTGAATTGTAAACTAATTGGGCTATGAAGATAATTGAGACCAGCCATTTGGCCAGAAGCTACAAAATGGGAGATAACATTGTAAATGCCCTTCAGGACATTTCCATCTCCATTGATAAAGGCGAATATGTTGCTTTTATGGGGCCTTCCGGTTCTGGAAAATCTACATTAATGAACATTGTTGGTTGTCTGGATACACCGAACAGCGGAACCTACAGCCTGAACAACCACCTTGTTAGTGAGATGACTGAAAATGAGCTGGCAGAAGTACGCAACAAAGAGATTGGGTTTGTCTTTCAAACCTTTAATCTTTTGCCCCGCGCCAGTGCCTTAGAGAATGTGGCTCTTCCACTTATTTATGCCGGCTATAGTAAATCCGAACGAAGTGAAATGGCCATGGCTGCATTAGAAAGTGTTAATCTGGCGGATCGTCATCACCATAAACCCAATGAACTCTCCGGTGGACAACGTCAACGTGTTGCCATAGCACGAGCATTGGTCAACAACCCTTCCATTATTCTGGCTGATGAGCCAACGGGAAATCTGGATACTAAAACATCATACGGTATCATGCAGTTGTTTCAGGAGCTTCACGATAAGGGAAACACGATCATTATGGTAACACACGAAGATGATATTGCGCATTACGCACATCGCATCATACGCTTGCGCGATGGTTTAATTGAGTGGGATCGAGCGAACGAAAATATAAGTCGCGGTGAGGCAATAGCGCACTAACCTTTAACAAGAAAAGAAATCCAATACCCTGGCATATTGCCGGGGTTTTTTGTTTTAAGATGAATATAATTGAACTTGTTTTGTAAAGGCATTAATCTAACATCTTATGTCTAATATTTAACGTCTATTCCAAATGAAAATCTACACCAAGACAGGCGACAGCGGAACCACAGCACTATTTGGAGGCAAGCGTGTTTCAAAAGCAAACTTGCGCATTGATACCTATGGAACCGTTGATGAATTAAATTCTTATTTAGGTCTGGTGCGCGATCAGGAAGTAAACGCAAAACGAAAAGATACGCTGATTGAAATTCAGGATCGGTTATTTACCATCGGATCAATTTTAGCAACCGAACCCGAAAACACAAAAGTGAAAATACCTTTGTTGAGTGAAGATGATATTCTCTTTCTTGAGAAAGAAATGGATGTGATGGAAGCTGAACTTCCATCCATGAAGTCTTTTGTTTTACCAGGTGGTCACCAGGCTGTTTCATTTTGCCATGTGGCACGAACCGTTTGCAGAAGAACAGAGCGATTAACCATATCACTGAACACACAAGAAGCAATTAATCCGCTCGTGATAAAATACCTTAATCGTCTTTCTGATTATTTGTTTATGCTCAGTAGAAAAATGACACATGAACTCGGAGCGGAAGAAACACCCTGGAAGCCCCGAATGTAATTTTACAATGGATAAACAATATCGTTTCTAATTCTTTACTTTTATGCACTAACTATTCTCGTGAAACCACAAAAACTCTTTTTCATTTTTGCTCTACTCGTTTGCATCGGCTTTCATACAAATGCACAGGTGCAATTGGTGTTGCTTAAAAAGCAAAAGGTAATTCTTCGGCTCAACCCTGGCGATGACTTTAAATATTCGATCAAAGGAGAAAAGGGAGTGCACGATAGTTATATTAATAATATATCAGACACCGCTGTTGTAGCGCACAACACCATTGTTCCTTTTCATAAAATTGACAAAATTTATTTTAAACGATCTACGTACACCAATTTCATTGGTGGATTTTTAGTGATTGGAGGAGCGGGTATTTTTTTAATTGATCAACTAAATACCGTAGTTGTGCAAGGAGAGAAAGCTTCATTAGATGATCGCGTTACAACCATCTCCGTTTCGAGTTTGGCAGTAGGTCTGCCGCTTATGTTGATCCGTAAAAAATCGCAAAGATTAAAACGGCCTTATCATTTATTGGCCATAAAAAAAGGCTCTGTGTTTTATGCAGAGCCTCCTAAGCAAATGGTGATTGAAAATCAATAGTACTTCCTTATTTCTACTTTTTCTTTTCAGCGTTAGCTTCCATTCCAACAGCATCTGAAAGTTTCTTTATCTGCTCACGTATAACGGCCAGTTCTACATTCTCATCATTCTCATATTTCTTAAGCTTGGCCTCTAATACCTGAATCACCATCTTTAGTTCTTCAATTTGAGCTTGCTGTTCTTGTATTGATTTTACCAAGGGAGCAACAAAATCAGTGTAACGAAGACCGAGTGATCGATCAGCATCCTGCCCAACAGTAAGCACAGCATTTTCTGTTCCTACCAATGCTTCAATATCCTGGGCAATGAAACCCCAGTTCGTGCGACTATCACCATTTTTCATTTGATAGGATACAGGTCTCAACTTAGTAATAAAATCAAGCCCCTTATCGATGTCCTTTATGTCTGTTTTAAAGCGTCTATCAGAAGCCGCAGTGAATGCAACCTGACCTTCAATAACCGTTATGGACGCATCGCCAAGTCTGATTTTATTACTGGCATTAACTACAGCCTGATAGCCAATGGCAATAGCATTCTGGAGGCCACCTGCCCCAACATTTGCCTCCCTCCCAATTAACACATTTCGAACTCCTGTTGTATTCGCAGCACCTGTAAGGTAACCTACAAACGTATTACCTGAAGCAGTAAGAGCACCAACATTTGCAGCAGCGTTCGAACCAACGTAAACATTTAACGTACCCGTTGTATTTGCTAAGCCAGCATTTCTTCCAATGAAGGTATTATCAATGGCCGAATTATCACGACCGGCAGCAGTTCCAAAAAATGCATTATTACTTCCTGCAGTTGAATTATTCCCACCGGCAAAAATATTGGCAGTACCGGTATTGTTTAGTATGGAAGTGCCGGCAAATTCAATAGAGTTGCCACTAAAATTAACAGCCCCTGCATTTTCCAACGTCATCCTTGTTGTACCCGCCACGTTAAATATCATGTCCTGGCCGGTAGAAGACATGGCCATTGCACCAAGAGTAGTTCCTCCGCCCCAATTTCTAAACTCTATATCTACAGGGTCATTTGGATTTGCATTACTTCCTCTCAATACAATATTTCCTATACCTGCACCACTCGGTACAATATCCAAAATGGCGTTTGCGACTGGACTTGCTATAGGATTTGCATTGTTAATATCAATAACCATCTGGCCTAGGTTGTTGATATACATTCGCTGCAAGTTGTTTGTTTTGAATGAAAGTCCAACGTTATCGGTAGTACCAATGAAGTTGGTTCCAAAAGTAGTTCCCGCATTTCCGCCTAAGACCCAACCTGCAGCTCCTGCAGAAGTCCATGTAGGTGGTAGACCAGCACCCCCTGAAGTTAAGACTTGACCGGCTGTGCCTGGAAGATTATTCGGCATCAACGCGCCCGAAAACCTAACATTCCCTACAACATCTAATGCTTGTGTTGGTGTTGGAGTACCCAAGCCTGTTCTACCATTTTTTAAAACGGTCAAAGCATTATTGCGTGCCACATTAGAGGTTCCATTTCCTATTTCGAAAACAGGGTCGGTTCCAACTACATTCACTGGATCACCACCACCGACATTATACCGACCAATAGCAAAGGAACCTGTTGACTCGGCTAAGGTTTCCCTACCAAATGCCGCTGATTGTTCGCCATTGGCCTGAGTGTTATAGCCCGCTGAAAAAGCTGCAAACCTACTGGCAACCGTTAGACTCCCCAAAGCCATTGAAGAGACTCCAGTACTTCTATTTTTGTCTCCCATTGCAAAAGAACTCGTGCCACTCGCTAATGTATTAAGTCCACCAGCAAAAGAATGATTACCTATTTGAGCATCATCCCAACGTATTTGCTCTCCACTTCCAGCGTCAATTACTTGACCGGCACGAAAAGCAGCCTTCGCTGGGTAAAAAAACATACGAGTACCAGCACCTGCAATAGTCAGTGATCCTGTTCCCAAAGTACCAGTGGCCAGTACATTACCATCTACACTGAATTTCTCAGAAGGTGTTGCTGTTCCTATACCTATATTTCCAGTGGCTCTAATTCGAAGAGCCTCCACACTATTGGATTTAAATACCAAATCCTGCGCATCAGTTGTTCCAACAAAATTAGTAGCAGGTGTTGTTCCAGCATTTCCGGTTAAACCCCAACCGCTTGCTGCTGGTAGTTGCCAAGATGGGGTTGTGCCTACTATCGTTAACACCTGTCCTGCAGTACCATTTGATATATCGTTTATAGTCCCAGCACCATCGCCTATAAGAAGTCCATCCCAAGTATCTCGCCCTGTACCACCAGCGCTAACCGGCAAAATACCGGTTGTTATTTTTGAAGCATCTATGCTGGTAATATCAGCATTTGTTACTGCACCCCAAGATGGTGCGGCAGCGCCTGTTGATTTTAAAACTCCTGCTGCTCCAGCCAAACGTGTTGGTGTAGTTCCAACTCCATAAATAATATCTCCAGTAGTGGTAAGTGGATTGGTCATGCCTGCAACTGGAGCTGCAAATGTTCCATCACCCCTTAAGAAAGTAGTAGTGTTGTTGGGAGGTGTTGGAACCGCTCCTCCAACTGTTGCGGTCATCACAGGTAAATCTGCTCCTGTAGCAATACTGGGAACACCTGTGCCAGTAGTATTTTTTAATATTCCCGTTCCTAAACCTGACAGCAATACACCATTAATTCCTCTTACCGTTAAAGCTGTTGCACCCGTTGCATCACCAGTATGTGTAGCGTTTGATACTAAACCACTGTATAATGTATTTACAGAATTGTCACCCGTATTTGTTCCTGATAAGTTCGATCCAGTAACAGTTCCTGTGGCCGCTACACTTGTCGGTGTAATGGCTCCTGCAACAATGGTTAATGCTGGTGTTGAACCTCCACTTGATGTTCCACTAAAACCATTAGCAGTTGCTACGGAAACAGCAGTAATGGTTCCGCCTCCTGAAGGAGTTGCAAACGTTCCATCACCTCGTAAGAAAGTAGTAGTGTTGTTTGGCGGTGTTGGCACAGCTCCGCCAACAGTTGCCGTCATTACAGGTAAATCCGTTACCGTTAAAGGTGCTCCTGCCGTTACCAATCCTTTTGCATCGTACGTTATTTTTGTATTCGTCCCAGCGACTATCGCTCCGTTTGCTGTTACCTTACTTGCTAAGTCTGTTGTTAAATTTGTTACCTGGCTTTCGGTAATATTTCCAGTTATGGTGGCTGCTGTTCCTGTTGTGTTTTGATTCAGTATTGGGAAACTTGTTAATCCTGCTGCACTTCCGGTTGGTGTTAGATAATCTGTTCCAGCGGTGGCAGCAGTCATTCCTGTACCAGTACCTCTTAAAATTCCAGTCAGCGAAGTGCCCAATGTAATAGCCGGTGTTGTTGTTGGAGTAGTAACACTTCCGGTAAATCCGTTTGCACTAACTACAGAAACATTGGTTACTGTTCCTGATCCACCGATAGGTGCCCATGTTAAAGTGCCGGTTCCATCATTCGTTAAAGCTCCGGCAGCATTAGCAGGAACCGTATTACCATTTATCCTTGCCACCGTTGCCGCTGCTGTTACGTTTGAAGTTCCATTAAAGGCTGGACTCGAATAGGTTACATCACCCGTCATCGAGATTGTTCTGCCCGTTTGCAATGCCGTTGCTGTTCCGGCATTTCCGGTTATTGATGTTTGGTCACCTGTATTATTTCCAGATAAATTAGAACCTGTTACCGTTCCGGTTGCGGCTACGCTGGTTGGTGTAATGGCACCAAGTGTCAATGTTATCGCTGGTGTAGTGGTTGGTGTTGCTACAGTTCCGCTTACTCCATTCGCTGTGGTCACTGAAACACTGGTTACAGTTCCTGATCCACCTGGAAGATTAGTAAGCTGTGATCCATCTACTGCTGGAAGTCTGCCCGTTCCATCGAGTTGTACAATACTACCTGCCGTTGTTCCCACTGCAACATTAAGTGTGGCATTACCTGATGCCGCACCTCCGGTTAATCCTGTGCCTGCTGTAACCCCGGTTATATCCCCACCTCCTGCAAGATTGGTAAGTTGAGATCCGTCTACAGCAGGAAGCCTACCCGTTCCATCAAGTTGAACAATACTTCCTGCAGTGGTGCCCACATTAACATTTAATGTAGCAGTACCTGATGTTGCGCCTCCCGTTAATCCTGTTCCTGCTGCCACTGCTGAGATGTCACCAACAAGGTTAGTAAGTTGAGATCCGTCTACTGCAGGAAGTCTGGCCGTTCCATCAAGTTGTACAATACTACCGGCAGTTGTTCCCACGGCAACATTAAGTGTGGCACTACCTGATGCTGCACCACCTGTTAATCCTGTGCCTGCAACTACGGCTGTAATATCTCCGCCTCCTGGAAGGTTAGTAAGTTGTGATCCATCTACTGCGGGAAGTCTGGCTGTTCCATCAAGTTGTACAATACTACCGGCAGTTGTTCCTACGGAAACATTAAGTGTAGCATTACCCGATGCTGCACCTCCTGTTAATCCCGTTCCTGCTGTAACTCCTGTTATATCTCCGCCTCCCGCAAGATTGGTAAGCTGCGATCCGTCCACTGCAGGAAGTCTGCCTGTTCCATCGAGTTGAACAATCTTACCCGCGGTGGTTCCTACATCAACATTAATAGTTCCCGTTGTTGTTATCACACCTCCTGTTAAACCCGTGCCCGCTGTAACGCTGGTTAGACCTGACGCTGGCAGAGTAACAGCATTCCCTCCTGATATACTCAGACTATTTCCTGCAATTGAAAGTGTTTGCTTATAAGGAGAAAGGTCAACAGTTGTTGCATCATTGGTAAGACTCAAAATATTTGTAGTGGAATTCAAACTCAGGTCTTGACTATCAGTTCCACCAGACACACTGCCAATAGGAGCCCAGGTTGTACCGTTGTGATAATAGACGATCTTATCCGTAGTGTTGTAAACGATCATTCCGGCTTCCGGAGTAGTGATTGAACTCGTGCTGGTCACAATGGGAATAATAAAACCTTGATTGCCGCCCGGTGATTTCAAATACAACACCGCACTTGATTTTGGTGTGGCGTCACCAATGGCCACCGAAGAGTTCTGGGCGTTGGTTTGAAACGAGAGTACGGTTAGGCAAACAATACATAACCCTGTTGAGATTAAAACTTTCATACACTATTATCATTAATTTCTAAATCCTCCAACTAAATTCCTGACGAAGAGCTGTATGCAAAATACAGCTACTAAAGCCTTGAGATTGCCATTGAGGCTACCTCCTTTTTTACTAGTGCTTCCTTTTCTTCACGTTTCTTTTATAGTTTGTTTTCTTCCGTTTTGCCGGATTAAATTTTTTCGCAGGAGCCGATCTGCCACTCAGTTTCTTAATGTTTTGATAGCGCTTGTTTGGCGAATACGCAGCCACCTTCTTTTGCTTTCGGTGCAATTGCTGTGGAGATTTTGATCCTACCTTTCCGACTGGAGCACTGAGTGTTTTTCTGCGATACGCTAAAGAAGATTTGTAATCTGAACGGAAACGATCTTTATAACTTTCGTTATTAAAATCATAACGAAGTGTAAACTCGTAAGCAGCACCAACAAAGCCACCCACATTGCTCGTAATGGTTTCGCGCGAAACACCAACCATCAAATATTTGGAGGGACGAAAAGCCAACGTTGCGCTCAATATTTGTCCGCTTCGCATGGATACACCTGCTGTTACTTTATCATCGTAGGTATAGAACAATCCAAGATCAAGTGTGTTATTCACATCTGACATTTTTCTAAAGGCTACATAAGGCTCTAGTAAATCCTGACCTCCGCGAATAGGAATTAAACCTTGAACAAAAGTAGAGTAGTAGTTAGCCAGTGATAATGTTGTTGTATCTGTTTTCCAGTTTGAAGCCAATCGGTTCGCTGCAATACCTCCTTTTAAATATCGGTTTTGAAAATGCATGCCAAAAGAAAAATCCATGTTGTTTGATCTGCCCTTTGCTAGCTGTTGATATTCCGGATCCAATTGATCGAAGCCATCCTTGGGTGTACCATTTAATCCAATAGAATTAAACTCGCCTGAAACACCCATTGAAAGTGTAGTGAACTTATCAAATCGAAGATGGTAAGCGAACGCAGTTGATACGTATTGATTACTTAAGAAGGTAACATCCTCTTGAAAAAAGTTAGCCCCAATACCAAATTTATGTTTACCTAAAGGTGTGTGGATACTTACAAAGTGATTTTGTGGTGCACCGCTCACACCAGAATAATTCTGCTTGTATGAGTAGGTTAATGATCCATACGTAAGGCCGGCAATGGCGGGATTGTAAACAAATGAGTTGGTCAGTTTTTGACTGAACAACGGAATATCCTGTGCCACTGATGTTGTGGCAATGAAGAGTAAAGCAATGAAAAATAATGGGAGTAAATATCTTTTCATGCTACGTCCTTTTAATTTTTAATAACCGAAACCATTTGTTGGATCGACTGCATTCCGGAATCATCATTCCCATACTCCACCACACAGATATAACTTCCTGAACTTAAGGTATTAAAGTCGAAGCCATCTGTATTTGGATCGTCACCAACATAGTTTTTAAAATCAGTCCACTCTTTAATTACAAAACCATATCTATCCAGCAACTTCACTTTATTGTTATCAAATTTTTCGATGTTTAAGACTCTAAGAAAATCATTGTGATCGTCAAGCTTTGGTGTGATGATATCAATTACGGAAACAACTACCTTTTCTGAAGCGCCAATTCCTAGTAATGCTTTTGTAAATACTTTATTACTGGTTACGGATGCGGTGCTTGAAGAGCCTCCTATTCCATCAACCACATCTCCAATATTATCAGCCTGAACAACTGTGAAGCTTAGTCCTTTATCTGGTATAAGATCTACACCGTTTAAACTCAACTCTATTTTTGAATCAATGTCTGCAATGCTTGGTGCTATTACCTCCCAGTAATGGGTGTTCTCCAATATTTTTACATCAGAAGCAGGATCGGCCACAAAGTTAGGGGATTGATTTACAACCTGCATACCTACCTGGCGTTGGTTATCTCCTGTTAGTAAAGTAGCTGGTGCATAACCTAAGCCTGCGGCACCTACTGGGAAAATCTGAGCATTGGCACTTTGATTAAAAAAAAATCCATCAACATAGGCATTATCATTTCCCTCATTAATTCCGTCAATTAGGCCAGTATATAAAATCTTACCTGAGGATGCCGCCCTCAATATGCCCAATACAAAGTCAATATTATCTGTAACTGTTAAATTCTTGCTGATGGTTTTAATTCCGCTACCGGTTAGTATTAATTTTCGAAGTGTCAGATTTTCGCTAATAGTTTGAGATGAGCCATTTAATTCAAGGTCAATCTTTGCTGACGGTAAATCCTGGGCAATCGACACGTTGCCTGTTGTCTTAATGGCGATTTCCGTACCAGCCGTTGTTGAAAGCTGTGAGCCTGAAGTTGAAACCAACTGGGCATAACTCATGTTCGCTAAGCCCAAAAAGCCCACTATGATTAAAGCCTTATTCATACTGAGAAAGTTAGGGATTATTTTCTTTATCCCAGCGTTTGCGCACACGCCAAGCGTCATTTATTTTCGTCAGTATCACGAATACACCGATATACTGACAACTGGTGGAAACGTTGACGATAATTTTTTTAGGCTAAGGGTAAACTTTATAATGAAAAATGAAGGGCGATTCGAGCCTTACAATAAATGACATTGCATTTAAAACTCCTAACTTGACCGTCTTTGTAATATTCGCAAGAGAATGTGCCGAAGAAGGGACTCGAACCCTCACAGCTTGCGCCACACGCCTCTGAAACGTGCGTGTCTACCAATTTCACCACTTCGGCATTGTTGAGTTATTAGTTAAATGTTAATGGTAGATCCATTAACATTTAACATCTAACCGAATGGTGCCCAGGACAGGACTCGAACCTGCACACCGGTTAAGGCACTACCACCTCAAAGTAGCATGTCTACCAATTTCACCACCTGGGCATTTTTGTGTGAGTGTGTTACAAGGGCGACAAAAGTAACAAGCTTTAAAGATTTAACAAAAGGGATTATAAAAAGCGACTAAGCCAGGCTCCTCCAATAATTGCCAATAATCCGAGTATGACACTCATACTAATATAGAGTAAAGATGTTCCGATTAATTTTTGTTCAAGCAGACTAACGTTCTCCCACGCAAAGGCAGAGAAGGTAGTGAAGCCACCACATAAACCCACACCAAGAAACAAACGCCAGTTTTCGGTAACGCCCAACTTCCTTAAGGCCAGCGCATAAATGAACCCAATAATAAATGAGCCCACTATATTTACGGTAAGAGTCCCCCATGGAAAAGTGCTGTCAAATTTTTCATCAACTGACTTACCAACGACATATCGCAGTATGCTTCCAATAAAACCACCGAGGCCAATTGCCAAAAGTTTCATCATTATTGCGCTAAAATTAAAAATCAAATTTTACAAAGGACCTGTTATTCTCAACGCTGCGGACAATTAATTTTCTGCAGTTAACTTTTTCAGAGCCGAGAATGGGAATTGAACCCACGACCTGCTGATTACGAATCAGCTGCTCTACCCCTGAGCTACCTCGGCCAGGAATGATAATGAGCATTTCAAAAGTAAGTCTTGAAAAGATAGCACCAAAGCCATCAATCAAATCGCCTTTCATACTTTGTAAATTACTAAATTACCACGTTTTTATGATATCGAAGAGATGTAAATATGCCATTCACGCCTTGGTTCACATGGCGAAAGACCCGGAAGAGAAATATCTGATCAAGGATATTTCGGCTGCCTGCAATATTCCGAAGAAATTTCTGGAAGCCATTTTACTCGATTTAAAACGAGCGGGCATTTTAGGAAGCAAGCAAGGTAAAGGGGGAGGTTATACTTTAAGAAGGTCACCGGTTGATGTAAACCTGGCTGAAGTAGTTCGCTTGTTTGATGGTGCTATTGCTGCTGTCCCTTGTGCAACTCATAAATTTTATGAATCGTGCGATGAATGTGAAGATGAGCACACCTGCAGTGTTCGGGCAGCTTTCCTTCAAGTTCGAAATGCTACGGTAGAAATGCTCAAATCGGAAACACTTGAAAGTATGGTGAATGTGGAGAACAAACTCAAGGCTAAGAAAAAGAAGTCAAAATAATTTTCTTCATCCCATCCTATTCATCAGATTAAGTCTGAAATTATCTTCATTGGAATAAACCAATGTTTGATTTTTGTAGTTCATAGTATTCAACTCTAAATAATTTTTTATATGTCACTACGATTAGGCGATGTCGCACCCGATTTTACAGCGGAAACCACCGAAGGTACAATCCAATTTCATGAATGGCTTGGCTCAGGCTGGGGAGTTCTGTTTTCTCACCCAGCAGATTTTACACCTGTATGCACCACTGAACTTGGCGCTGTCGCCAAACTGCGTGGTGAATTTGATAAGCGCAATGTAAAGGTAATGGCACTGAGCGCTGATCCGATGGAATCACACATGAAATGGATTGGCGATATCAACGAAACCCAAAATACCGTTGTTAACTATCCGTTAATTGCAGACCCCGAATTTAAGATCGCCAATTTATACGACATGGTTCACCCTGCTATTACTGACAAATTCACCGTTCGTTCTGTCTTTGTAATTGGTCCTGATAAAAAGGTGAAACTTATGATTACCTATCCTGCAGCGACCGGAAGAAATTTTGATGAGATCCTTCGCGTCATTGACAGTCTTCAATTAACAGCAGGGTACAGCGTTGCAACACCTGCCAACTGGAAACAAGGCGAAGATGTAATCATAACTGCTGCAGTAAAGGATGAAGATATTGCAGGGAAATTCCCGAAAGGGCATACCCGCATTAAGCCATATTTAAGAACCACTCCTCAGCCGAATATTTAATCAGGGTTTTCAACTCTTTATAAAATGCTTATCGATCAATGTTTCGGTAAGCATTTTTTTACACCTCACCTAAGCTTTAAAGCACTTCGCCATTTTAAACAGACACTTCGCTATCAATATCCAATCCTTCCAAGGCATTCTTCGTATTTTCATTTAATATTTCATCCCTATGACCGTTCGATACTGGTTCGCTATTTTATTTCTGCTCTCTGCTTGCAAAAAAGAGAGCACTATAAAGCCAGAAGTAAAGCCCTTAATGGAAGCTGTCTATGCTTCAGGATTTGTCGTGGCAGAAGGTGAGTATCAGGTATTTTCACAAGTAGAAGGATCATTAGTAGATAAACTGGTGAAAGACGGTGAGGACGTGAAACAAGATCAGCCTCTCTTTATTATTGAAGGCGATCAACAATCATCACGCAATCAGCTGGCAAAAGAAAACTATGATATGGCGGCAAAAAATGCAGGAAGTGATTCGCCTATTCTGCGGGAATTAAGCGCTACCGTTGCATCCGCTAAAACAAAAATGTCTTTCGATTCTCTCAATGCTGCACGTTACTCTAATTTATTAAAGAGTAATGCTACCTCCCAAGTCGATTTTGATCGTATAAAATTAACCTACGAAAATTCTAAGAATGATTACGTCCTGCAAAAAAGCCGATATCAAAAAACCAAAAACCAACTCTACATCGAATTACAAAATGCAAAAAGTCAGTTACAGATTTCAACTGATGAGCGTGGCCGATATACTGTACGAAGCGAGGTAAATGGAAAAGTATTTAAAACAATGAAAGAAAAAGGTGAGTTGGTAAGGCGAAGCGAGGCCCTTGCAGTTTTAGGTCAGGACAATACCTTTTACCTTCAACTGAGTATTGATGAACTGGATGTGCATCGTATTAAGAAAGGGCAAGAAGTTTTAGTAAAGATCGATGCCTATCCTGATCACGTGTTCAAAGCAAGTGTTGCAAAAGTCTATTCAATGGTAAATGCTCAACAGCAATCTCTTCGTGTAGATGCTTCCTTTACAGAACCATTACCTGGAAGTTTTTCAGGACTTGCTGTTGAAGCCAACATCATCATTCAACAAAAACAAAAAGCCTTAGTCATTCCAAAATCAATTTTGCTTGAAGGAGATTCTGTTTTAATAAAAACCGAAAACGGTGAAAAGAAAATAAAGGTAATGCTTGGTATTGAAACGCTGGATGAGGTTGAAATTGTAGCAGGCGTTGATAGTGATGATCGGTTAATCGTTAAACGTTAATGGTTAATCGTAATACACTATCTCTTTGATACTGCTAAAAAGAACAATGAACTTAAGCCAATAACGGATAACGATTAAGAATTTACGAATGAAGCTTACCTTCCAAATAGCAAAGACTCACCTACTCGCAAAACCAAAGCAAACGCTTGTGGCCATGCTTGGTGTCACCTTTGGTATTGGAATGTTCATTGCAATGGTAAGCATGATGACGGGCTTAAATGACATGACTGAAAATCTGGCCATGACATCATCTGCCGATATTCGGATTTACAATGACATCACACTTGATCGTCCTTCTATTTTAGAAGAGGTAAATCCTTCGGGTATAAACGTTACCCATCACACTAAGCCAAAAAACGAAACACCAAAAATCCGCAATGCCTTTAAAATAGCAGAGCTGATTAGACAAAATCCTTTAGTGCGCGGTGCCTCTCCACAACTTACATCACAGGTATTTTATAATTATGGTCCGATACAACTTAATGGCACTATCTCTGGTGTTGATATTTTGGAAGAAGACAATCTATTTGATCTTAAAAATAAAATGAAGGAAGGTCGGATTGAAAATCTGATCGTTAGCCAGGATGGAATTATTATGGGAAAAGGTCTTGCTAAAAAATTAAATGCAAAGACCGGAGATCGTGTTGTGATCACCACACCACAAGGATACACCATGAGCTTAAAAATTGTTGGCCTATTTCAAATGGGCATGGGTGCTATCGATAACGTAAAAAGCTATGCCAACATTTCAACTGTTCAGCGCATTTTGCAACGAGACAAAAGTTACATCACAGACATCAACATCAAACTTCATGATTTCCATTTTGCAAAAGCTGTAGCTCCAGAATTTCAAAAATCGTTTGGTTATAAATCAGAGGATTGGGAATCTGCCAACGCTACGATGCTGCTTGGTGTCATCATCCGAAATATTCTTACCTACTCCGTATCCATTACCTTACTCATTGTGGCTGGGTTTGGTATCTATAATATTTTAAACATGACGATCATGAATAAAATGAAAGACATTGCCATTTTAAAAGCAATGGGTTTTTCGGGAAGAGATGTAAAACAAATTTTCATGATTCAGTCAATCGTGATTGGCTTACTCGGAAGTATGATGGGATTGGTGATTGGCTTTCTTCTTTCATACCTAATTTCAAGAGCGCCATTTGATGGTGGAGATATTATCAGTATCAATCATATCCCCGTTAATTTTAAATTGAAATATTATGTTATCGGAATTGTGTTTGGTGTAGTAACGACTGCTATTGCCGGATACATGCCATCACGAAAAGCTGCGAAGCTTGATCCGATTGAAATTCTTAGAGGATAAAAAGATTTGTGATGAGTGATTTTTGATTTAAAAAAATGGATGTTTTAAAAACACATAAGATCGTCAAATACTTTTACGAGCCTGAAAAATTTCAGGTGTTGAAAGAGATTGATTTGGTTGTGAAGAAAGGAGAGTTTCTTTCGCTGGTTGGAAAATCAGGTTGTGGAAAGTCAACGTTGATGTATGTACTCTCTACGATGGATACCGATTATGAAGGTGATCTGGAAATTGCCGGCAATCGGTTAACCGGAAAAAATCAAAATGAATTGGCTGCGTTTCGCAATGCACACATTGGCTTCGTTTTCCAATTCCATTATTTACTACCTGAATTTACAGCACTTCAAAATGTAATGATACCTGCATTAAAATTAGCGCGATATACTCCTGCTGAGATTGAAGCGCGTGCCTATGAAAAATTAAAAATGTTGGGTATGCATGAGTTCGCGCTTAAGTCCTCTTCAAAACTTTCTGGTGGGCAGCAACAACGAGTGGCCATTGCCCGTGGTTTAATTAATGATCCGGATATTATTATGGGTGATGAACCAACCGGTAATTTGGATTCATATAATACCCACATCGTGTTCGATATCTTTCGTGAACTGACACATACCTACAAGCAAACCTTTATCGCTGTAACACATGATGAGGAGTTCGCCCGCAATTCTGACCGCATTGTCGAAATGAGCGATGGAAAAATTATAAAATGAGGAACAAAAAATACAATAAATGCGTAAGGGTATGCGACACTACAGTTGTCATAACTAAAATTACAGCTATGGAAAATAACATCAATCTCTCCTCTACAGCGAATGCATACCTGAAGCAATTCTACATTGCACAGAGTAACTTTAACCAACTCATTAAAGAAGAACGGTTAAACAAACGTATGCAGAAAAGTAAACGGCAACTTCTGCGGCCACAATAACAGATGCTGGGATACAAATCGAAAAAAGAATTTGCGTTAACCTATGGTGTCATTCTCGGAATAGCCTTCATTGCATTCCTGGTAAGGATGAGCAAATTCAGTCAATTCGGTTTTCAATTCCAGATTATCCTCTTTATTGTATCCTTTATTTTCGTTTCCATTCTGTGGGAACTGCTACGGCAAATTAACATCACGTTAAACAAACAATATCCTTTCGAGCGTAGTCTTTCTAACCGGATTATCATTCAATTACTTCTTGGAATAGTAATCGGGTCATTCGTTCGATTTCTTCTTTACACTTTTGGTGAACCCTACCTACCCTTCAAACCCGATGAACTGTTCATGGCAGCAACATGGGTGCTCTATATTATGGTTACTGTGGGAATTAATCTTGGTTTTTTTACAGCCTACTTTATTGGTCGATGGAAAGACTCACTTGTTTTGGCTGAACGTCTGGAGAAAGAAAAATCAGTTGTACAATTTGACAATTTAAAAAATCAGCTCAACCCTCATTTTCTTTTTAATGCACTTACCTCACTCAATAGTTTGATTTTTGAAAATCCAACCCTGGCATCTCAGTTTCTTCAGCAACTCTCAAAAGTATATCGGTACGTATTGCAGAACAAAAACAAAAATTTTGTGAGTCTGCAAACCGAATACGACTTCATAAAGAATTACATTTTATTATTAGAAACCCGGTTTCAGGAGGCTGTCTCCATTAACGTTTCTATTCCCGATGAAATGAAGGAGCGCGCACTCGTTCCGGTTACATTGCAAATTCTGATTGAAAATGCCTTGAAGCATAACATTGCCGATCACGAGAAGCCCTTAAAGATTGAAATCTTTACGTTAGGTGATTATTTGATTGTGAGTAATAATCTTCAATTGCGTAAACTTGTGGATACATCGAACAAGCAAGGTTTAGACAACTTAAAATCATTGTACTCTTTCTTAACAGACAAGCCTGTTATCATCGAACATACAGATACCAGATTTGCAGTTAAAATACCTTTACTTTAAGATTCGGTTATAAATCAGACAAAAAATGCGCTACAGAATTGCCGATATCGATGACCTGCATTCGTTAATTGCTTTATACAAAGCCGTAGCCCGAACGGAAGATGGGATCGCTCGTCTTGAATATGAAGTAACAGAAGATTATGTAAAGGACTTTCTTCTAAAAAGTCTTGCCAGTGGATTGATCATTGTTGGTGAAAATCCTGATGATGAAACACAGTTGATTGCTTCTGTTCACGCTTACAAAAAAGGAATTAAGGTATTTGATCATGTGTTGGGTGACATGACACTTGTTGTGCATCCACAATTTCAAGGAAAGAAAATTGGCCGCACCATCTTTACAATTTTTCTGGAAGAGATCGGTCGGAACAGACTTGATGTTGGAAAGGTAGAATTAATTGCGCGCGAGAGTAATACAAAAGCAATTGCGTTGTACCAATCGCTTGGTTTTTTAGTTGAGGGCAGAATGGAGATGCGCATCAAAACAACACACGATGATTATGAAGCCGATATTCCAATGGGTTGGCGAAATCCGAACTACGAACTTTAATAAATTCTGATTGCGATGAACATTCTCATCATCGAAGACGAACCTCTGGTTGCGAAAGATTTACAAAACCAGCTTTTAACATTGGTGCCAGAATCCAGGATCCTTGCCGTTATCAGTAGTGTGGAGCGCGCTCAAAAATGGTTTAAAGAAAGTATCAGTCCCGATCTTGTAATCTCTGATATTCAACTATCAGACGGCATTAGCTTTGTTATTTTTGAAGCCCTCCATCTCCAGTGTCCCATAATTTTTACTACTGCGTACGATGAGTATGCTATTCGCGCCTTTAAGTTAAACAGCATTGATTATTTATTGAAACCCATAGATCACAAGGAACTAGCAGCTGCATTGGATAAATATAAATCCTTGAATCGGAACGATATTTTAAACGATCAACTGAAAGCATTGATGGGTCATTGGAGAAGTCCTGAAAAAAAATTCAAAGAACGCTTCCTGGCTGTGCAAAGGAATACCTTAGTGCCCATCACGCAAAGTGAAATTGCTTTTTTTCACAAAGAGGAATTAATCTATTTGCATACGATGAGTAATGAAAAATTCATTTGTGAGCATCAGACAATGGATGAAGTTGAAAGCATGCTCAATCCAGAAATCTTCTTCCGTGTTAACCGACAGTTTATCATTCACATTCAATCTACTGCAAAAGTGAAGACCACTCACAAAGGGTTGACCGTTCAGTTAAAATCTCCCTTTCATACGGAGATTGACATCAGCCGTGAGAAGGCAGTTGCCTTTAAAAACTGGCTCGGGTAGCAATCCTTCTTGCAAATATTCATACAAATCCATGCCTGTAATAAAGAAGTGAAAATTCTGTGGCGTAACTGCTTAAAATAGTTTTATTTTGAACAACTAAACCTAATGCATGGTTGCTGTTAAACTCAGCTCACAACTGTGCAAACGCCTATTTAAGAATTGTCATGGTTGATTTACATCGCATAAAATCGAAAAAAGTAAAAAAATTTTTGATTGATAATCAATTAATAGAACATAATCATTTAAAGGATTATCGATCCCTTTGCTACAATACTTCTCACGCCAGTACATATTCCCGCCATTTCAAATCCTTTATAGTAAAAGAAAATATTGAAGACGTTTGGAATGCCTATAAAACCATTAACCCAACAGAAGCGTGGAATGGAAAAATGGTTTCGTTTGGAATGGGATACTGCAAAAGACAAAATAAAATTTCCTATCTCGAAGATCAATACACGGGTATGGAGGCAGGCCAAATAATTTTTCTGAATCTAAATATTTTGGGTCTCACCAATCTAGCAGTGGCACACGAAGTAAAGGAGGTAAACGAAGCTGAGAAATTTTTTAAGTTGAGCTACATGGCCAATGGTAAGTCTGAAGGTTCACAGTGGATACGATTTGTTTCAACACCAGAAGGTCACACAGAAATTCTTCACGAAACAAAGTATAAGAGTGGCTCTTCTTTCCGCGATAAGCGGATCTATCCAATATTTCACACTAAGGCAATCTCTGAATTCCATAACAGCGTGAGACGAAAAATCAATTCAATGAAATGACTTGAGCGTTCATTTTAAAGTAAGGTAATTGATAACAAGCCTAGCGAATTAATAGATTACTTAATCCTCTTCCTCCTCAACTTCTTTGGCAGAAAGGCGTCTTACGATGAGGCTGTCTAAGATCAAGCTTAAAACAAGTGATAACAAAATAATGCCCGGTAATAAAAATCGATCGGTAACATGATGAAAAATAATGGCCATTAGAATAAACAAAATGTGTACAACTCCCAACAGCAATGTTGTTTGTCCATGATTAAGTCCAAGTCTCATAATGGCATGATGGATATGACTCTTGTCTGGTTTAAAAGGTGATTGCCCTTTTCGTAATCGAAGAATAATAATACGTGCCGTGTCAATTAAGGGAATGATAATGATGCAGGCCGCTGTTGCAAGACTAGCTACAAATTTATAATCATTGTCTGCAGGAAGATCGTAATTCAAATTAATGAAGCGAATGGAAAGAATGGAAAGTAACAGACCAATAACCAACGCACCGGTATCGCCCATAAAAATTTCGGAGGGCTCCCAGTTAAACTTTAGAAATGCAGCAACGGCACCGAACATAGAAAATGAAAAAATAGAAAAGACAATATCATCTACGAGATAAAACCAAATTCCAAAGGCGAGAAGCGCAACAAGTGCTACTGACCCCGCCAATCCGTCAAGGCCATCAATTAAGTTAAAGGAGTTGGTAATGATGATGATTGTAAAAATGGTGACACCATAGCTGATAACCGGTGGAAAATCAAATGTTCCAATCAGTCCATAGAAAGAATCTAACCTTAGGTCAAAAAATAAGATGAGTAAGGTAGCGGCCATCAGTTGCCCCAATAATTTGATAGTTGGTCGCAATGGCAATAGGTCATCACGAACGCCTACATAAAAAATAATAAACAAGGCAACGAGTATGAATTTAATTTCTTTCCAAAACGAGATGTCAACCCAGATGAGAACGGAAACAAAGAATGCCAGGAATATCGCAATTCCGCCCATTGATGGTGTTACCTTCTTGTGGATTTTCCTTCTTCCCGGAATGTCAAACAGATTTTTTTGTAAGGAATACTTAATAATGACCGGCACGATCAGAAAGGCAATAATAAAGGAGGTAAAGGCTGAGGCGAGAGGGGTGGTCATAGGTCAAAATCTTTCAAAATTAACCATTCGGTTGAATAAAAGCATTTTGCTTGCAATTAAACCATGATCATCCTCAAACCCATCATCTTTTAAAAAATTCGGCTATCGAACTGCAAACATGTTGAATTGCTTCTACACTTAATTCGGGATAAAGCGGGAGCGATAATATTTGATTCTGATCGCGAAAAGCGATTGGATAGGTATCCAGATTGGAGTTCACAGATTTATAAGGAGTGAGAAAAGGCAATGCTAACGGATAGTGGATTGATGTTTGAATACCTTTTGAAGAAAGATATTTTTGGAGCGCTTCCCTCTGTGGTGTTCTGATCACATACAAATGAAATACATGTTTTACGTTGTCACGAATAACAGGCAATTCTATAAAAGGTATATCACGAAGTAATGATGAATATCGGTTAGCGAGGTGGATTCGCTTCTCATTCCACGATTCAATGTGCTTAAGTTTAACAGAAAGCACCGCAGCTTGTATTGAATCTAGCCGACTGTTTATACCTTGCATGGCATGTACATTCTTTTCAATCATTCCGTGGTTGGCAAAGGCACGCATCTTTTTGGCAAGACCATCATCGTTTGTCAAGATAGCGCCACCATCACCGTATGCACCCAGATTTTTTGTTGGATAAAAACTAAAGGCCGAAGCAATTCCAAATGTACCTACGCGCTGATTATCTTCTTCTGCCAGAATGGATTGAGCACAATCTTCAATCAGATAAAGATTAAACTTATCAGCAATTGATTTAATCGCATGAATGTGTGCGGGCTGTCCATACAAATGAACGGGGAGAATTGCTTTGGTGTGAGGTGTAATTTTGGCCTCAATTTTTTTTGGATCAATTGTAAAGGTATTTGAAGAAGAATCACTATCCACAAAAACAGGTGTAGCCCCTGTTAGCGTTATCATCTCTGCTGATGAAATCCAATTGTGTGACGGGATAATTACCTCATCACCTGCTCCAATGCCCAGCATTTTTAAAATAGTAAATATTGCATCAGTTCCATTTCCAACGCCTATACAATGGTTTACACCATGAAGTGAAGCAAACTCATTTTCGAATTGTTGAAGGTACTGACCACTGACAAATGTTCCATCTTCAAAAACACAATTGATACTGCTCAGAATTTCTTGCTGAATAGACTGATATTGTTTTTTGAGATCCACAAACGGAACGTTCATGACTGTTGTTTGTTGATGGTGGTTCGTTTCTCGAACTAAAGAGAATTTAAGTAAGGATGAAATTCTCCTTTTCTTCCGATCGGTTGAGCATGACGAATATCATGAGCAAGTTGAATCGATGGATAGGCATCCGTTAATCCAAAACCTTTTCCATCAATTACCTGCTGATAACTTGTGGTGTGTAATTCTGTAAATCCATCGCTGAATTCTATTTCCTTTCCTTCCATAGTAAGCGAACGAAAAGTGCGTTTACCTTTTGCTTTGACATCAGCAGGTAAATGATCTGCGTTTATACTGAGCATCCATCGTACGCGACCTCGCTCTAGTTCTAAATATCCTGCAGCCATGTCTTCTTTCATTTCATGCACAACGTTTTTCTTCACTGCACCGAAAACCCAAATCAACATATCAAAAAAATGAATACCGATATTGGTAGCCACTCCTCCTGATTTAGACGAGTCTCCCTTCCAACTAATTTGATACCAATTGCCACGAGAAGTGATGTACGACAAATCAACATCGTATACTTTATCTTTTGGTCCGTTCAAAACTTGTTTGCGTAAAGCAATGATGCTTTCATGCAAACGCAATTGAAGAATGGTAAATACATTTTTACCAGTTTCCTTTTCAATCTCAGCAAGCGCATCCACATTCCATGGATTTAAGACTAACGGCTTTTCACAAATAGCATCTGATTGTTGCCGGAGTGCAAATCGAATATGCGAATCGTGTAGATAGTTGGGTGTACAAATACTTACGTAATCAATTTTAGTTCCCTGACGTTTCAGTTTATCAATATGCCGATCGAAGCGTTCGAACTCCGTGAAGAAATCAGCATTCGGAAAATAGGAATCGATTATTCCAACTGTATCAAACTTATCTAAAGCAGCTACAAGATTATTCTTTGTGTCGCGTATGGCTTGCAAATGCCGTGGGGCAATGTAACCTGCTACTCCAATCAGGGCAAAATTCTTCATCTCTTAAAGTTTTATAACGATACCGTTTTCTAATTTGTATTGCTCCTTGCTTTCGGGACAAATGGCATTCCCATCTTTATCGAATAACAATTTATGTCCGTACTCGCTCATCCATCCGGTTTGTCGAGCTGGATTACCTATTACCAAAGCATAGTCAGGTACTGTTTTTGTTACAACAGCACCGGCACCAATAAAGGCATACCTTCCAATATCGTGACCGCAGACAATCGTAGCATTCGCTCCAATAGAAGCTCCTTTCTTCACAATCGTTTTTGCATACTGATTTTTACGATTGACTGCGCTCCGTGGATTAATAACATTAGTAAATACCATAGATGGACCAAGGAAGACATCATCTTCACACAACACTCCGGTATATATGGATACGTTGTTCTGGACTTTTACATTTTTTCCAAGCACTACCTCTTGTGAGATTACTACATTTTGTCCGATGTTGCAGTTTTCGCCTATTACGCAATTCGACATGATGTGACTGAAATGCCAAACCTTTGTGCCCTCACCTATTGTGCAACCCTCATCAATAAAAGAAGATGGATGTACGAAATACTTTTCAGCGCTCATACGTGAAAAAATGTTTTAACCGTGTCACAAATATACTTCAATTGATCTTCGCTCATTTCAGTATGAACAGGTAAGGAGAGAACCGTTTTGGAAAGTTGTTCCGTTACCGGAAAAGTTCCTATGCCATATCCAGGTTGTACATATGCTATTTGCAAATGCAATGGAACAGGATAG
>DAIQPD010000252.1:0-5427 GCA_036787535.1 Chryseolinea sp. | reverse complement strand
CTTCAGCAATTCTGAAACGATATTCTTTCTTGGTTTTACTTTAATTATACCTTTTACCTTTATTACCTACCTCGTTTTTTGGGGTACATTCGGAAGACTATTTAATCTAAAGCAATCGAAAAGGTTAGTAGGAGGTGTAGATCAGGGATCCATGATCGCGTCTTTTATCGCCTTCTTTTCTATTCCTCTTTTTCTATCCTTAGAAGGTATCGATACACCAACACTCTATACAATTAGTCTGATCAGTATCGCTGTCTTTACATTCCTCTTCATCATTCTGTCATTCTCTTATCTTGCTAAGACACGCACATTTGCACAGGAAAGACTTCAGTACAAAAAGTTGACAGTAAAGGAATTCTTTAAAAGCAGATACATTTTGTTTATGTCGCTGTTTGTGATCCTCTCTACTATTGCGGTGAGTTTTGTGAACTACTCATTTCTAAACGTTACAACACTCATTTATACTGACCCAGAGGGGCTTACAAAATTCATCAGTTACTTCGAGTTAACTATTGTTGTATTCGGATTCTTGTTCGATGTCTTTGCTACGGACAGAATTCATCATGCCTTTGGCACACGTATCGCTCTGCTTGTGAGCCCCATTCTCCTGGGCTTCTTTACGTTAACTGCACTTATACTGGGCTATCAGTTTGGATACACAGCCGGTGAACCACTGTTAATATTCTTCTTTATTTTTATAGCCGTAACCCGTTTATTTGCCAGTTCTTTGAAAGAAGCGTTGGATAACCCCACCTTTAAATTCTACCTCCTTCCAATTGAAGGAAGTATCCGCATTGATGTTCAAACAAAAATTGAAGGTTTAGTTACGGCATTCGCAAGTGTGTTGGCCGGTGGTTTGATTATTCTCATCACCAATTTGGACTTCTTTGATCTGATTTACATTACTCTGTTTACACTACCATTAATTGTAATCTGGTTTATTGTCGCGAACAAAATGCATGCGAGCTACAAGCAAACACTTGAAGAGACACTGGCTCGAAATAAAAGCAAGATGAGTCAGCTTGCAGAAAAGCAATACACCATCAAAACAGTTTTAGAGAATGAGGTAAATGCCACAACAGAAGATAAGGTTATTTACGGTCTGAAGCTGATGGAAAAACTGGAGCCAGCACTCTTTGAAAATTCTGTTATCCGATTAGCCAATAATAGTGATTCCCCGGCCATCAAAGCATTTGTTGACGATAAGATTAAGACTTTAGAGATTAAAAGTGATGAAAAGAAATCAGAGATCAGATCGTTAGCCGAAAAGGCAAGTTCAGAAGCGGAAGACAGTGATTTACTTTCCATCTCACCTGAAAAATTACTTAAGCTCAGTAAATCAGTCCGACAATCTGATCGGATTTTGGCAGCAAAGCTTCTTCGTAAGCTTATTAGTGCGCGTACCATTTTTATTTTGCTTGAACTTCTTCGTGATGTTGATCCAAAAGTAAGATTTGAAGCATTGTTTACTGCGCGTAAAGTAAAACGCCAGGAGACATGGCCGGTCTTAATTGAACTTCTCAACTCACCATCCTATGGCCATCTGGCCGCTTCATCCTTGCGCGAAGTTGGCGAATCCGTACTTCCAACATTAGAATCAGCTTTCCATAAATCCGGGCAAACCGATACCGTCATGCTTCGCATTGTGCAGATCATGGGTCGCATTGGTGGCCGATATGCATTGCAACTACTATGGAAAAAAGCCGATTATCCGGATAAGCGAATCGTGAAACAAATTCTATATTCACTTCGATTCATTCACTATCAGGCACAAGGCAGGGAAGCAAGACATGTAATTGATTTGCTTGATGCCGAAATGAGCAAAACGATATGGAATCTCGCGGCACTCCACGAATTGCCAATCACAAATGAGTTCTTTTATTTAAGAGAGGCATTGACCGAAGAGGTAGCAGAAAACTATGATCAGATTACCTTGCTGTTATCTCTACTATATGATCCGGAGTCCATTCAATTAGTACGAGAGAACATTGAAACGGGTGATCCGGATAACATTGCCTTTGCCATGGAGCTGATGGATTTATTTATCGACTCCGAATTAAAACCAAAGCTGGTACCTCTTTTAGATGATATCGAAACCCCTGAAAAGTTAAAACTCCTTCAGATTTATTTTCCGCGTGAAAGTTATAACCCCATTCAGGTTATCAACTATATCCTCAATCGCGATTTTAATCAAAACAATCGCTGGACAAAAGCATGTGCCGTTCATGCTTCTGCCTTCATTCAGGATTTCAGAATAAGCCGTGGACTAATCGCCCAGGTCTTCAATTCTGATAAAGTATTACAAGAAACTGCCGCTTGGGTAATCTATAATAAAGATCAAAAAGCGTACGAAACCATTGGTGAACGGATACCTGAGCGCGATAAAAAATTCATGGATTCGGCTATTGAGAAAAATCAATTAATCGATGGTTTAGAGGATGGTTTCTTTCTTGGGATTGAGATGGTGATGTTTATTAAACAGTCACCTATTTTCAAAAACATTCATGGTTCATTACTAAGTGATCTTGCCGATAAGATTACGCCACTTGATTTGGATCCTGGTGAACAATCAAAATTCAATCCCGATGATCATAATACACCCATCTTTATTGTTGCGCATGGAGAAGTGAGTCTTAAAAACGATCATGAGATTATCACCGTACTCAAGAAAGGAGATGTCTATGGAGATCTCTTTCAAAATGGTCCAATCGTGCGCGCAAATTCCGTTGAAGCAACAGAGCGCTCCATCGTATTTAAGATTAACTTAATGGATTTCTACTTTGTAATGGCCAATCATCATGAACTTGTTCAAGGCCTTATCAAAAATATGACAGAAGAAAATAAACACTATTCATAACTAACTAAAACGACCTCATGGTATTTGAAATTGACGTATTGATTGCCTTTGCCGACCGTGATAATGAAACGAATTCGAAGAACGAATTGGGTTGGGTTTCGCAATTCAAGAAATTTCTGGAGTTAATGCTTACCCAGGTGTTGGGCGAGAAACCCAATGTTATGATCAAAGCGGATTATGATAACCTGGTTTCACCCAAACTAGATAATGTTGGTGTACTGGTTGCCATTCTATCCAAGGATTTTATTGAATCTGGTAAATGTTTAGATCATGTTGAGTCATTTTACAAAGCGATAGAATCAACATCAAAAAAGAAGAACAGAGCATTTAAAGTTCTTAAAACCCCACTTAGCACACAGGAGCAACCACCACGTTTGCGAGATTCAATTGGATATGATATGTACCAACTTGATCCTGATTCTGGTGAAACAAAAGAATACACTGACTATTTCAGTACAGAAGCAGAGCGCCAATACTGGATGAAGATGGTTGACCTCGCCTATGACATTTATGAAAGACTTCTTGCTCTAAAGGATGATTCTTCAAGTGCGGAAGTAAAGAATATTTACAAAAGAAAAACCATTTACCTTGCTGAAACGGGTCACGATCTTTCAGTACAACGCAACATCATCAAGCGTGAATTATTACGACATGGTTATCAGGTCTTACCGAATCAAACGCTACCATCCAATGCAGGCGATCTTGAGCGAGTGGTGCAGAAAGAATTAAATGAGTCAGCACTATCCATTCATTTAATCGGTAACGCCTATGGAGAAATTCCCGAAGGTACAGATCGCTCAGTTGTTGATATTCAAAATAAATTAGCAGCAGAAAAAAGTATTCAGGCAAAAGAAAATAAGGAAGAGTTTGGCAGGCTCGTATGGATCTCTCCTAACCTTACGCTCGCCAGCGAAAAGCAAAAAGCATTTATTGAAAATATCAAGCGTGATGCTGAAGTACAAGAGGGCGCAGAAATCTTACAAACTTCACTCGAAGATTTCAAAAATATAATGCGTGAAGAGTTGGTAGATGCCGGAGAAAAAAAACCAGTGACTGAAGGTAGTGGACAGTCTATTTATGTAATGCACGATAAGGTAGATCGTGTTGCGGTAAAACCACTCATTGATGTAATGGAAAAATCGGGCTTCACTGTTTTAATGCCTGATTACGAAGGTGAGTTATTGGAATTGCGCCAAAAGCATATCAATAATTTGAAAAACTTAGATGGCGCCATCATTTATAAAGGTAATGTAAATGAGCAGTGGGTGCGCATGAAGGCACTCGACTTATTAAAAGCTCCTGGCTTCGGACGAAAGAAACCGATACTTGCCAAAGCTATTTTCACAACCATCGGATCGAATTTGAATAACGAAAGTTTTCGAAGTCAGAATTTAAGAGTGGTAGAAGGTGACGCAGTATCTTCCATTGAATCTCTAAAATCTTTTTTAAAAGAATTTAATGTCTAATTGTAATCATGAGTCAAGTCATTGATGAAACTTTAGTTCAAACATCCAACCCATTTCCGGGTCTTCGTCCTTTTAATATTGATGAAAGTCATTTGTTTTTTGGGCGTGAAGGTCAGAGTGATGAAGTGCTCCTCAAGCTTTCAAAGAGTCGGTTTGTTGGTGTCATTGGTCCGTCAGGAAGTGGTAAATCCTCCTTTATCTATTGCGGAGTAATGCCCATACTTTACGGTGGTTTCCTTACTGATGCCAGTCCGAATTGGGAAGTCATTGTTACTCGGCCGGGGGGTGGTCCAATCGATAATCTTGCTGAAGCACTATTAAAAAATAATCCGGAATACGTTGGTTCTGAAACGGAAGAGAAGAAAATAAAGCGCACCATCTTTTCAACCTTGCTGCGCAGTAGTTCATTGGGGTTAGTAGAGGCTATTGAACAAACCCGCAAAGATGCGGATGTAAATTACCTTGTGTTAGTCGATCAGTTTGAAGAACTTTTTCGCTTCAAAGATAGTCACGATGCTAACTCCGTAAATGAAACATTAGCTTTTGTAAACTTATTGATGGAGGCCGTGAACTATCCCGATGCTCCCATCTACATTGCCATCACCATGCGATCAGATTTTATTGGTGATTGCGCACAGTTTCCTGAACTCACCCGAAAAATAAACGACAGCCATTACCTTATACCGCAGTTAACGCGCGATCAGAAACGAAATGCCATTGAAGGTCCTGTTGCCGTTGGTGGAGCGAAGATTGCGCCACGGCTTATACAACAACTCTTAAATGATCTTGGCGATAATCCTGATCAACTCCCTATTCTTCAGCACGCACTTATGCGTACCTGGAGCTATTGGTCCTCCTATCGGGATGTGGAAGGAGAAGCTGTTGACTTAAAACATTACGAAGCCATCGGCACCATGTCGGAGGCATTGTCGATGCACGCCAATGAAGCATTTGATGAGTTAACAGAAGATCAAAAACACATTTGCGAAATATTATTCAAAGCCATAACAGAAAAACGCGGTGAGCATTTCGGAATTCGTAGACCGACTAAATTAAACGAGATCGCAGCAATCGCCAATGTATCCGAAGAGGATGTAATCGATG
>DAIQPD010000047.1:0-25409 GCA_036787535.1 Chryseolinea sp. | reverse complement strand
GTTTTCCGGAAAACTAAGTGAAGTTCGATCTTCGCCTTACTCATCGAAGAAAACGTGTATCGCAGATTTTTCAGCGTTTACCAAAGAAGGTAATTATGTTTTGGTAGTACCCAATATTGGGCAATCCTATTCTTTCGAAATAAAAAACAAAGTGCATGATGATGTGGTAAAGGCATCCATCAAGTCTTACTATTTTCAACGTGCATCAACAAGTTTGCAAGAGCAATATGCTGGTAAGTGGAAACGCAAAGCCGGACATCCAGACGACAAGGTATTGATTCACGGATCGGCAGCCTCCGAAAAAAGGCCGGAAGGTTTTGGGATTTCAAGTTCACGAGGTTGGTATGATGCCGGTGATTACAACAAATACATGGTGAACAGCGGCATTACAATGGGAACCATGTTATCTGCCTATGAAGATTATTCAACCTACTTCGGTCAATTGAATCTTGATATTCCAGAAAGTAAAAATGAAGTTCCGGATTTGTTGGATGAACTATTGTGGAACCTTCGCTGGATGTTAACCATGCAGGATCCGAATGATGGTGGTGTATATCACAAATGTACCAATGCAAAGTTTGACGGAATGGTAATGCCTGATTTCACAACACTTCCAAGATATGCTGTACAAAAAGGAACGGCTGCCACTTTAGATTTTGCTGCTGTTACAGCTCAGGCTTCACGTGTTTACCGAAAATTTGAAAAGCAATTTCCGGGTCTTGCTGATTCATGCCTTCGCGCATCGGTTAATGCATGGCAATGGGCAGTGAAAAATCCAAACATAGAATACAATCAGAATGCAATCAATAAACAATTTGATCCGGATATTTCTACTGGAGCCTATGGAGATTCCAGTTTCAAGGATGAGTTTAGCTGGGCAGCAAGCGAATTGTATATAACAACAATGGATGATTCATATTATCAATCGATGATCACATATACTGAAAGTGAAATGACGTTGCCATCATGGGCATCCGTTCGTGCTTTAGGACAATATTCTCTTTTACGTTTTAACAAATCGCTTACACCCCTTGCTCAGAAAGATTTTGATGAACGTAAAAGGAAACTAATCGCAATGACAGATACGTGGCTGAAAGACATTGACAACACGATTTATCAGACTGTGATGGGACAATCGAAAAGAGATTTTGTTTGGGGTAGTAATGCTGTTTGTGCGAATCAAGGTATTGCGTTGCTGTATGCTTACCAGTTTTTGGGTGATGCAAAATACTTAAATGCCGCACTGAGTAATTTAGATTACCTATTGGGTAGAAATGGAACCGGATATTCTTTCGTTACCGGATCAGGCGATAAAACTCCGATGCATCCACATCATCGTCCTTCTGAGGCAGATGGAGTTGTTGAACCGATTCCGGGATTACTAGCTGGCGGACCAAACCCTAACATGCAGGATAAGTGCAATTACTCATCATCTGTTGCTGATGAAACGTATGTTGATGATGTGTGTTCGTATGCATCTAATGAGGTCGCAATTAATTGGAATGCACCACTGGTTTATCTTGTAAGTGCCATTGAAGCAATTCAATTGCAGAAAGGCAAGTGATTACTCAAAAAAAAGTACTTAGCGATTACTTCTTTTTCTTTTGCTCTTTGAAGTTCAACGTCATTGTGAGGAAGCGTCACGCGAAGCGCCTGACATACTGACGTGGCAATCCCCCGACTATGAAATGCAAAAGAACGAGTACATGTTTGTAGAATCTACTCTTGTTAACGTCACTGCTTCTTTTCTTCTTTACTTCGTAGTATGAGGATTGCCATACCCGAGACGGGTTCGCAATGACGTTGAACTTCAAAGAGTAACTCCGCAAATTACCGCGTCATTGCGAGGAGGCGTCCACACTCTCAATACCTATCAGGATATTATATGCTGACGTGGCAATCCCCAAGCTATGAAATGCAGAAGAACGCACACATCTTTTAGGAATCTTCTTCAATTCAACGTCATTGTGCCTTTACTTGTGTACTCCTTAGTTACGGGATTGCTTCGCGCTTCGCATGACGGAACTTCGAAGAGCAATCAAACACCTATGAAACACCTATGAACGAATACATATTTTATGAATCTGTTTGAACTCAACGTTAGTCTGTCTGGTAATTTTTCCACTTGTCATTTTGCTTTCATAGAACTGCAAATCTTTTGCTACTTTTATAGACATCCAAAAGACGCCCGCATGAATACTACTTATTTAAAGCAGAATCCAAATCTCTACGTATTCCTTCCCATCTTTTATGTTGTATGGTCTGATGCAGTGCTTACCGCAAGCGAAGCGAAAGCACTCTATACCTTAATTGATCAACAGACTTGGTTGAAGGATGAAGAAAAGAAATTTTTGTTGGCACAACTCAATCCGGCATCGCCTCCATCGCCCGATGAATTTAAAAATTGGTTGGAAGAAATTAAGAAAGTAATTCCAGCGTCAGCAGATACAAAAGAAAGTCTGGTGGACATTGGAATAAAATTGGCGGAGTTTCACAAAGGTGATTCTAGTAAAAATGGTTTTGCAAAAGAGCGTGAATCGCTTTCGCGGATGGAGGATAGTCTGGGGATGATCAGCAGTGAATCACTTTTTCATTTCTATCCTGAAAGCAGAAAGACGATTACGCAACAGCAAACTACCCAACATACTTTTGATGTTAAATCACTTTCAGAACTTTTAGATGGCAAGCATGCTGATATCATTCAAAAAGTAAAAACGGTTGTCAGTGATCCTGAATTCAAATACCTCGACAGTGATAATTTATCAGAGCAACGCGAAAAGGTATTGAAGTGGTGTCATCATTTGGCAGACCAGGGATTTGGAGCAATGGCCTTTCCGAAAGAATACGGAGGTGGTGGAGACATGGCTTCTTACTTCGCGATTATGGAAGCACTGAGTTATCATGATTTAAGTCTGGTGATCAAGTTTGGTGTGCAGTTCGGCTTGTTTGGTATGAGTGTTTATTTTTTAGGAACGGAAAAACATCATAAAAAATATTTGAAAGATATTGGCTCGCTCGATTTACCCGGATGTTTTGCCATGACGGAAACAGGTCATGGATCAAACGTAAAAGGAATAGAGACGACCGCGACCTACATGCATACTACACGGTCATTTAGTATCAACACACCGAATCAGCTTGCGCAGAAAGAATATATAGGTAATGCAGCGGTGCATGGACAAATGGCAACCGTATTTGCAAAGTTGATTGTAGAAGGAAAAGATTACGGTGTCGGTGCATTCTTAGTTCCGCTTCGCGATAAAAAAGGAAATACGCTTTCTGGAATTACCATTGAAGATTGTGGAAGAAAAATGGGATTGAATGGTGTTGATAATGGAAAGATACGATTCAACAACGTTACAATTCCCTATGAAAACATGCTGGATAAGTTTGCGCAAGTAACAAATGATGGAAAATTCGACAGCCCGATTGCGAGTGATAATAGAAGATTCTTCACCATGCTCGGTACTTTGGTTGGTGGGCGCATAGGTATTCCACGTTCAGGGCTTAGTGCAGTGAAGTCAGGATTAACCATTGCCATTCGGTATAGCGATCAGCGAAAGCAATTTGGTCCTGAAGGTGCTGCTGAAGTTCCGATCTTAAACTACAGAACACATCAGCGAAGATTGATGCCTTTGCTGGCGAATGCATATGCTTTGCATTTTTCATTGCAGTATCTCACTGACAGATTTTTAAATCGGAAGGAAGAAGACATGCAGGAGATCGAAGCACTGGCCGCTGGACTAAAAGCATTCTCTACCTGGAATACTACGAATACCTTGCAAGAATGTCGTGAGTGTTGTGGTGGCAAAGGATATTTATCAGAGAATAGAATTGATGCGTTGAAGAATGATTCCGAAATCTACACCACGTTTGAAGGCGACAACACCGTGTTGATGCAACTTGTAGCGAAAAGCAGATTGTCTGAGTTTAAGCAAGAGTTCAGTAATATGAACCTCTTTGGAATATTGAACTATGTTGCTGATCAGGCCAAGACATCCATAACCGAGTTGAATCCATTGATCGTTCGCAATACGGATGAAGAACATCTCCTTGATTTTGAATTTCAATTGAATGCTTTCAAATATAGAGAACGGGATATCCTTACCTCTGCTGCCAAACGTTTAAAGCGCCACATCGATGGTGGCATGGATTCGTTCGATGCGTTTAACGTTTCGCAGCATCACTTAATTGAAGTTGGTCACGCATACATTGGCCGGATTATACTTGAGCAATTCATTTTGCAGATTGATAAAACAAAGGATAAAGGTTGTAAAGCTATTCTAACCAAACTTTGCCAACTCTTTGCGCTTTCGCAGATTGAAAATAATAAAGGATGGTATTTAGAGAATGGCTACATGGAAGGTGTTAAAACAAAAGCAATTCGTAAAATGGTGAATCAACTTTGTTGGGAGATCAGGCAAGATGCCGTTCCACTTGTCAATGCATTTAATATTCCGGATGCACTACTTGCTGCACCTATTGCTTTAACAAAATAAAGTTCCTGGTTCTAAACTCCCAGTTGAGTTCTGTATCAACCTTGAACTTGGAACTTTAAACCTGGAACATTTTTATTTCACCTTTATCAAATATGCCTTCGGCCAAAATTTTCCGGTAACGAGGAGACATTTTGAATTTTTGTCGTAGGCAATCCCATTCATTTCGTTTGCTTGCGGATTGATTGCCCGGATCTCATTGTTTAAGGCTGTAAGATCCAATCGGCCAACTACCTTTCCACTGGAAGGATCAATCTTTACAATGAAATTAGTTTGCCAGACATTGGCAAAGATGTAGCCGTTCACAAATTCGAGTTCGTTTATTTGTTTTAACCGGCTTCCATTTTCTTTAACAGAAATGGTCTTAACTGTTTTCAAGGTAACAGAATCTAAAAAATAAAGATGTTCGCTGCCATCACTTATAATGAGATTTGTGTCATCGTGCGTCATACCCCATCCTTCTTTTGTAGAAGTGGTAAACGGAAATTCTCCGATCTTTTTATAGGTTTTAGCATCGTAAATAAAACCAATGTTGTGTTTATAGGTAAGCTGATAAATCTTATTGTTTAATAATGTGATGCCCTCGCCAAAATATTGTCCGTCTAAGTTTATTTTTTTGTCATGCTCACCAGATCCGGGATTTACCTCCGCTATCCACGAGTGATTATGTTGACCTGTACTCTCCAATATTTTTCCGTTGTGTATTTCCAACCCTTCAGTAAAGGCTTCAACGCTATGGGGTAAGGTATTGACTACGGTGAACTCAAGAACGAGGCTATCGCGAACACTTTCTGAAGTAGATTTAGGATCGCCACATGAGATTAAGCTGATCATGGCAATAACAGGTAAAACGAGCAAATGGGTGTACTTCATGATCTTGCTTAAAATTCCAATCCGAAAAGAAATAAAATTTTGGTTAATACCCAACAAACTGGGCGATTAGAATGGGCATTAATTCAAAGTGTGTAAGTATTGAAGTATGTGTGTAATTTAAAGTCTCACGTCTTAAATCTAAATACTAAAGTCTAACACCAAAAAACTATTTCAAAAACCGTTCAAGGTCCTCATCACCCTCCAGATTTTTCATTTGTTGAACAACCCATGGATATCGTTTTGTAATGTAAGCCGAAGGAGGATTGACTTTGTAAAGTTTAGGATTGGGTAAACATGCTGCAATCTTTGCTGCTTCGGATTGCGTTAATTTCTTTGCCGGCTTTTTAAAGTAAGATCGTGCTGCCGCTTCAATGCCAAAAACACCTTTCCCCATTTCGGAAACATTAAGATACATTTCTAAAATTCTTTCTTTACCCCAAACCATTTCAATCATAAAGGTAAAGTACACCTCAAGTCCTTTGCGTGTCCAGCTTCGGCCCTGCCAGAGAAAAACATTTTTTGCCACCTGTTGACTTATCGTAGATGCACCCCGAATACGACTCTTCTTTTTAGAATTATTCATCAATGCTTTTTCAATGCTCTTGATATCAAAGCCATTGTGATCGGGAAACAATTGATCTTCATGTGCGATAACAGCAAGTCGGGCATTGGGCGACATCTCACTTAATTTGATGTAATCGCGTTTTAATCCGTAGCCACTTACCAGGCTTACCAGCTGCGTAATGGTGAAAGGTGGATCAACCCATTTTAGTGCAACGATGTAAAGAAGCTGAGCAATAAAAAGAATGATGAATATCCTTTTGATTTTCCTCCAAAGTCGCTGAAGCATTCCATTCTTTTTCATTCTAATTTAATTGAACATTATAAATCTGACCAAGTCCTCGGATTAAGGATAGCCGTAGTGCAACAATCGGTTTTCTTGAATGACTCATCGATGTAAGCTTAAAATAGGAAAACTGGGCTCAACTTTTCACTATTAACAATTAACTTTTCACTCCCCTTTAACCCTTCCATCCTGCAGGATCCACACGCCATGCTTTTAAAGAAGTAAGTTGGGCGTCACTGATGTATCGTTTGTCGAGGGCATATTTGAGTAACTGGCTATAATCACTAAGACTGATCAATGATGTGTTGGCATCGTAAAAATTTCGGGTGGCAATGTCGAATCCATAATTGAAGATGGATACCATACCCAATACTTCGAAGCCAGCATCGCGTAAAGCCTGAACTGATTTTAAAGAGCTACCTCCGGTTGAAACCAAGTCTTCCACCACTACTACCTTTTGGCCGGGTGTAACTTTGCCCTCAATTAAGTTCTCCATACCATGATCTTTTGGCTTTGGCCGAACATAGAGAAAAGGAAGATCTAATACATCGGCAACCAAAGCTCCCTGAGCAATACCTGCAGTGGCCACTCCTGCAATGGATTCAACGGTAAAGAAATTTTCTTTAATAGCCTGAGCCAGTCCGTCACGAATGCTACTTCGTATTTCAGGATACGAAAGCGAAAGGCGGTTATCACAGTAGATTGGCGATTTCCATCCCGAACTCCATGTGAATGGTTTTTCGGTATTTAATTTTATCGCTTGGATGTGTAACAGCATTTCGGCAACGCGAGCGGCTGTTTCTTCTTGTACTTTTATAATGGGCATAGTGGGCGAAAGGTAAAACTAAAATCTTGTCTGTTAAAAAAATGTATGGCTTAGGATAAGAAAGACGCATTTAATTCTTTAAGCTTTGTTTCCCCAGAGAATTAAAGGCAAAAACCACAGAGGGCGCAGAGATACGCAGAGGAATTCGTAAAAGCATTCGGTATTCTTCTGCTATTATGGAATCTGAACGAGTAAACTTTATGGGTCTTCTCTGCGTATCTCTGCACCCTCTGCGGTTTGTATTTTCTATTTGACGTTGTAAAAAAGAAAATCAATATCCAAGCGCAAAAATCATTAAATCTCCTTGCCTCCTTCTAAATTATTTATTCTTTTGTAGCTACGGTTTTAACTCTACCCAAGCCAACATGATCCTTTTTGTTAACGATATCCCCGTTCGACTCTTAAAAGCCGATGAAGTGGTAGATTCTGGTAGCGTTAATTTCACAATCGATGCAGCAAAGGAGCCGATCACCCCGGCCAAACTGATTCATCATGTATGGGTAAAACGTGCTTCGACTGATCATTTTGATGAATTGCTGGGTTTTCTAAACTCTAAGACTCCAACCAACCTATTTTCCTTAATTGTATCGGTTAATGATTACGATGCCATTAAAGAATTTCTGAGAGGTAAATTCAAAATAGTGAAGGCAGCAGGTGGCTTAGTCCGCAAGAAGGAAAAGTTTCTGATGATCTATCGAATGAAAAAATGGGATCTTCCCAAAGGAAAACAGGAGAGAGGAGAAAAATCAAAGCAAACTGCTGTTCGTGAAGTAGAAGAGGAATGTAATGTAAGTGTTAAGCTCGGTAAAAAGATTTGTACTACCTGGCATACCTATACCATGAACAAAAGTGCCATGCTAAAGAAAACACGCTGGTACGTTATGGATGTTGCAGACGATGCAAAAATGAAACCCCAGGCTCAAGAGGATATAGAAGAAGTTCGTTGGATGAATAGAAAGGAAGTGTATCACGCTCTTGAACATTCCTACAAATCCATCAGCCACGTTGTTGAACAATATTATGGAATGAAGGGCGTGAAATCAAAGTAGTTTTTTTTGTGATCTCCATTCAAAACGCTTAGCGATATCTAAAGCGCTCAACAATTTTGTTGAAAATTGAATTAATTTCCAGAGAGCTCTTGCTGAGTAAAATCAATGCTGAAAAGCACAAGGTAATGATGGCCGATCGATACAGAACATCGATGATTACGGTATTTAGTTTCGGTAGTATCAGATTCAATCCAGCAACCAGAATGGCAATACCAATCACTTTCAATGTTCCGATGGTAAAGGGCTGAATTTTAAATTTAGAATAGATATAAAAAAACTTTACGGAATTATACACACCAAGTGCAAACAAGGTTCCATAGGCAGCGCCATCAATACCGAATTTAGGAATGAGTATGTAATTTGATATAAAAACAATGATGGCCAGGAAACTTATCGAGACCATGTTAAACTTATAGTAACGCGACAAGCCAATAATTTCGCTGCTTGGCCCAAACGCCATGTCAATTAATTTCCCAATACCAATTAACAGTACGATGTTCGTTCCGGAAGCATAGAGGTCTCCCTTCGGCATGAGTGAAAAAATATTTTCGATATTAGCCCACACACCAGTTAATAGGAGTAATCCAATAATGAGTTGATTGATGGAGGTTTTGCAATACAAGAGATGTACTTCTTTTATATCATTTTTTTCCAGCGCCCGGGCAATCAATGTAGTGGTAGTTTGGGTAATAGCACGTTTAGGTATTTCAATTACGGTGGCCATATAAAAAGCGGTAGTGTAAACAGCAACTGAAGTAAGCCCCAGAAAACCAGCCACCATCAGGCTGTCCATTTTACCTACTAGAATCATGGCGCTTACACTGATGAAACTAAATGCACTATATTTTATAATCTCTAAAATCTTTTGACGCGGGATTGTTGAAATGTCTTTGAAGCTGAATCCAAAACCACACGACTTATATAAATAAAATGCAAGAACGAATAGCGACAGCATGTAAATTAATACGGAGCCAATAATAAGTTGATCGAACGTAATGATGCTGAGAAAATAAAGACTAACCAATACGCCCTGAAATACGCGGATGCCAATCTCTTTCAGAAAATTAGGTAATACTATTTTTAATATAGCTTTCGAAAACTGATCAACAATGGCAATGAAAACCAAAATAAAGGTAAGCCAGAGTATGAGCGTAAGATTATCAACAACATCGCTTGCATTCTTCGCGAAGAAAGAAATGATGTAGGGTTTTAATGACAAAAAGATCACAATAAAAAAACCATAGCCGGCAACACCAAGCAGCATGATAAGTCCGGTGAAGGTATTCGTCTGACTTTTGCTTATGGAAAATTGAGGAAAGTAGCGTGCGATACCTTGAGCCAAACCGACAGTTGCAAAAGGTGCCAGCAACAAAGCAGAATCCTGAATAGCACGGAGAAGTCCGATTTGCTCGGGCACAAGAAACTTTGGGTATAGGTAAAGTAAGTTCACATAACCGATGAGCACTCCGATGTAGGATATAATAGAAGTAAGAATGCTTTGCCGGATGACAGACCCCATGGTTGAATTAACTTTTTAATACTTCAGAACATCTTCAAAACCAGTGAACCTCTAGGGCAACAATAAAATCTGGTCTTCTGCAATGCCTTTGAAGCTTGTAAAGATTACATTTGGCGAAAAGTATAAAATAATCTTATCTATTACATGTTTAATAATTGGCTTGGCTGGATGTTTCGCACGATTAATACCCGGTTGTTGTATTCTTCGTTCTGGCTTGAAGAAAAATTCGTAAAAGTTATCTTTCTAATCTCGATCCAGTTTTACAAATCCTGGAAGCAGAAAGTCCATAAGCCTACGCCTTTTGTAATCCGAAATATTGACCGGAATATTGTAATGAAAGTTGACCTTTCCAAATCAATGGGTGCCGCATTTTATTGGATGGGGTTCCATGAATTGAACGAGTGGCGGTTTCTGAATCATTACCTTAAACCAGACATGGTGTTTGCAGACATTGGATCTAACCAGGGTGAATTTGCCTTGTTTGCTGCCAAACGATTAACCAATGGAAAGGTATTGGCGTTTGAACCCATGAATTTTTTCTATGACCTTTTGAATGAAAATATTCAGTTCAATCAATTCAAAAATATTGAGACCTATCATTGTGGACTATCAAATGCAGCCGGACAATTACCTATCTATTTAGGAAGCGAAGGAGAGGGCGAGCATGAAGGATTGGGAACTATTTTTCCTTCGCAAGTCAGAAGTCGGTTTATTCAAAACATCGAGTTGAAGGTATTGGATGATATGATGAGTGAATTAAAGATCACTCGTCTCGACTTTATAAAAATTGATGTTGAAGGTGCAGAGATGTTGGTGCTGAAGGGAAGCAAAGAGGTAATAAAGAAGTTTCGTCCTGCGGTAATGATTGAGATTAATGATGCTACCTATGAGGCAGCAGGGTATTCCGTTGCTGATGTTAAATCATTTTTCAAGGAACTTAATTATTCATTACACATCATTTCGAAAGGTGGCGTTTTGAAAAAGAGTGATGTTACTCCCGATTTTTGCAATGCGGTATTCGTGCCTAATTAATTGAGTAGTATGCGCGTACTCATGCTCACCCCCTGGTATCCTGATGAACGCAGTCCGAACTCTGGCATATTTATTCAAAGTCAGGCAACGGCATTAAGTGAAGGTCATGATGTTGTGGTTATATCTGCGAAAGTAGATTACAAAAAGTTTGGACTTTTCTCGTATCAGGTTGATGAAAGTAAAAATGGTTTGGTCAAAGAACATCGGTTGTTGATTTGCAAGTCATTACCAGTTTATAATCAGCTCAACCATCTTTTCATTACCTGTTTGTTTACCTGGCGTGTCGCGCGCAAATGGAAACCAGAAATCATTCATGCTTCGATTGGTTTTCCGGGAGCGTTTTGGGGATGGGTAATAAGCAAATTGGTAGGTGTACCTTTTGTCTTTACAGAGCACACTCGCATCACCAATAATTTCCGAAGTACATTTCATAAACTAATTACACTCTGGCCGCTTTCAGGAGCAAGCCAGATTATGGCGGTGAGTTCTTCATTGGCAAAAGAATTAAAGGACTTGTTAAATAAAGAAGTAATCGTTGTTCCGAATATTATTGATGTACAAAAATTTATTCATGTTGCACCTGCACCAAACGGAGTTACTCAGATTGGTTTGTTGGGTGGATTCAACACACCCGTAAAAGGACTCGATATTTTACTGCGTGCGTTGGCCAAGGTAGAAAAGGATTACATACTTCATATTGGTGGAACTGGTTCATTAGAGGAATCATATAAATCACTCGCCAGAGAATTGGGCATTGATTCGAAGTGCCGTTTTTATGGATTTGTGCCGTATGATCAAGTACCCGAGTTTATGTCGCGATTGCATTTTTATGTTTGCTCCAGCCGCTACGAAACGTTTTGTGTTTCATTAATAGAGGCAATGGCAGCCGGTCGCCCAATAGTTTCTACACGATGTGGAGGGCCTGAAGATTTTGTGAATAAGAACAACGGAGTCTTATGTGATAAAGAAAATTCGGAAGCACTTCAGCATTCTATTGAATGGATGATATTGAATTATAATTCCTTTAATTCTGCTGCGATAAAAACCTACATTGAAGAGAACTTTACATCGAAGAGTTTTTTGAAGGCGATTAATGGTGTGTATGCTAAGGCAATGGATTAAGTACGGCCAACTGTTTGAAAAGACAGCATCTGCGCTATAATTCTTTAACTTAGCAATAAAGATTACATCGCCCATACGTTGCTAAACGGGTTATCACTTTTTGAATTATCTTTGCTGATTCAAAACTGATGCTGCCATTGTACGTGTTATGAAGCCATTAAAATCCCTGTTCCTTCTTTTCTTCCTCCTTTCGTATTCCCATTTTCTATATTCCCAAACCGATAATGTAGGTTCAGGCAGAGCAATATCATTTGATGGCGTAAGTGATTATATTGATTTTGGGGATCGTTATAGTGATTTGACATTTCCTTTTACTATTTCAGCCTGGATTTACCTTCGTCCGTCTTCAAGTAGTACACCAATATTTGTAAGCAGAAACAACGATCCACTTTATAATGGATTTTGGTTCATGGCGTATGAAAATTATATTTTTATTGAATATGGAGATGGTTTTGGTGGCAATAATCCTTCCTTCAGAAGAGGAAAGAAGGCGGATGTAACCGGTTTGTTAAATAGGTGGAGTCATGTTACAGCTGTAGTAAAAGGTATTTCAGACATTGAATTATATCTCAATGGAGTAAATGTTGGGGGGTACTCTACCGGTGATTCATCCTCTCCAATGGTCTCTAATTCTCCTGGAGGACATTCAACTTCTGCTTATTTTTTATCAAATGGATTTACGTATAAAAGCAATGGCATTATTGATGACATAAGGCTATGGAATAGATCACTAAGCCAGGAAGAAATCAGACAGACCATGTGTGTTATCCTTAAAGGAAATGAGTCTGGACTTATTGGGTATTGGGATTTTAATGAGACAAGCGGAAATACTGTGTATGATAAATCCCCCAATAAATTCAATGGTCAGTTTGTAGGAAATCCTCAACGCGTTTTTTCTGGAGCAGCAATTGGAGATGTAAGTACCTATTCGTATTCAACGAGCTGGTCAGGAACTACAGTATCACATCAGGATAATGATTATAAAGTTGATGTAAAGAATATTAACGGAGTAGTTTCGGGTGTTCAAATCTATGAAGTAAAGAATGTTCCAAGCCAGACTTCGGGCTTGGATTTGAATAATACGAATGAGCCCTACTTTGGTGTTTTTCTCGTGAGCCAGGACGCAAACATTCACTTCGATGCTGACTACTATTTTCAAGGCAATGGTTCATGTCAAATATTGTTGCGGGATGATAACACTAATTCGATTTGGGTTGAAGCCGATAATCCGGTAGTACAAAAATCAGAAAGAGCAGAAATTGTTGCAGGCTTTGGAGTACGACCTGATTTTGATTTGGGGAAAGATACAGTCCTATGCGATCAACCATCATATGAAATATCAACGGGAATTACAGACCCACAGCTTACATTTCAATGGAACACCGGACAAAGTACTTCTTCAATTCTGGTTAGTCAATCGGGTTCATATTCGGTTAATGTATCCGGAATTTGTGGTGTTATTAGAGACAGCATAAAAGTAGATTTTAGGGAAGCGGCTAAACCTATCTCTTTAGGCGATGATTTGATTTTGTGCGATCAGGCATCATACGAACTGTCTACAGGACTTATTGATCCGAAGTTTACATTTCAATGGAGTACTGGCCAAAATACTTCAGCCATTTCAGTTAGCCAATCAGGTTTATATAAGGTCCTCGTATTTGGATATTGTGACGTGGTTAGCGACAGCATCCTGTTAAGTTTTGAAGAGAAACCCAAAGTTACTTTGGAGGAAGATAAAATAGTTTGCGATCAGCCATCCCATTCAATTTCAACGAATATCCTAAATCCTCAGTACACATTTCAATGGAATACAGGCCAAACCACACCTTCCATTGTGGTGAGTGAAACGCAATTATATTCAGTTAAGGTATTTGGATATTGTGGTATGGCAGAGGATAGTGTTTTGATAAGTTTCAAAGAAACACCAAAATTTGTTTTAGGGGATGATAAAATTTTATGCGATAATACTGCGGCTGTAATATCAACAGGAATTACAAATGATGAATTTACATTTCAATGGAGCACGGGCGAAAGTACATCATCAATTTCAGTTAGTGAGACAGGATTGTATTCTGTTACGGTGACTGGTTATTGTGGAGCTTTTGAGGATAATGTGACAATAACGTTTGATGAAAAACCAATACCATTTTCGCTGGGTGATGATAGTGAGATTTGCGATTTTGACTCCAAAATACTACAGCCTGTAATGGATATTAACGGACTTACATTTCTATGGCAGGATGGTTCAACGAATCCAATCTTTAATGTTGAATCGTATGGCGATTTTTGGGTTACGGTTAAAAATAGTTGTGGTCAGGAATCAGACACCATTCGGTTTACCAAAAAGAATTATGTGTTTAATGAATTGCCAAATGTGATTACTCCAAATGGAGATTCGAAGAATGATTATTTTATTGTTGACAACGAGATTGCTGGTTTAGTTTCATTGCAGGTCTTTAATAGATGGGGCAATGAGGTATACCATTCTTCAGCCTATCAAAACCAATGGAATGGTGAGGATCTTTCTCCTGGTGTTTATTATGTTGTATTGGAAGGACCCTGCATTGAAAAGAGCAAGGGGCTTGTCTCCATCATAAAATAGAAAACTCCATCAATTTGACTTAATAGGTCTTTACTTTAAGAAGTTATATCCTTCCGGTAATTCTTAATTGACCAATGTAAGAAGTTGTTAAAATCTTAAAGTGTATCAATTCGATTGATCTTGTTGTTTTACCTTCCTAAAAATTCCTTTCATATTAATTTAACTAGCATATTTGTTAAATTGAATACCTTAATTCCTCATGGACATAACTAAATTTAGAAACGTACTGGTTTTGGCTCCTCACACTGATGATGGTGAGTTAGGGGCTGGAGGAACAATAGCAAAGTTAATTGAGTCAGATGCTAAGGTTTATTATGCTGCATTCTCTACAGCAGAGAAATCAGTTCCAGATGGATTCCCAAAAGATATTCTCAAAACCGAGGTTAAGAATGCTACTTTTAAATTAGGTATTCCAAGTGAGAATTTGTTGATCTATAATTATGAAGTGAGGAAACTTAATTATGTAAGGCAAGAGATACTTGAGGTACTCATTGATCTTCGTAAGAAAATCAATCCTGACTTGGTTTTATTGCCTTCTTTAAATGATATACATCAAGATCATAGCACTGTGGCGCAAGAAGGCTTACGCGCTTTTAAACAGAAGACTATTTTAGGATATGAGTTGATTTGGAACAACCTTACCTTTAGTACGAGCTGCTTTGTTAAACTGAATATCAGTCACATTGACAAAAAATGTAACGCTCTAAAGGAATATAAATCACAACAGCATCGCGATTATATTTCAGAGGAGTTTGTGAAATCGCTCGCAAAAACAAGAGGTGTTCAAATTGGAAGTGATTATGCTGAAGCCTTTGAGGTAATACGTTTAATATTCTAGTATGATGGGAGTAAAGTTAGAATCCATAGTAGAGAGATTACCAGTAATCGAAGTGATTGGAAATATCAACAAAGTAATTCACAACGTAGTAAGTGTTTCGAATACTGAGTTTGGAGACCACGATATTCTTTGGATTTCAGACAAGAATATTAGCCTTATCGAGAAAGTTGAAAATGGCATCGTGATCTGCAGTGAGAATGCCAGAAAGTATAATTTAAATAAAGCATGCACCTATCTCCTGATAGACAATCCTAGATTATACTTTTTGAATCTTGTAAAGGAATTTTTTGTGGAAGAGGAAGTTATATTTATTTCTCCTCGAAGCGTAATTGATCAATCTGTTAAAATCGGACAAAACGTGACCATTCATGCTGGTGTAGTTTTGGAAAAAAATTGCGAAGTAGGAGATAACACCAGTATCGATTCAAATACAGTGATAAAGAAGGGAACGATAATAGGTAGTCGCGTAAAGATTGGGGCTAACAACACAATAGGAGGTAACGGTTTTGGATACGAGCGTGATCAATCAGGAAACTTGCAGTTTATACCTCATATTGGAAATGTTGTGATTGAAGATGATGTTGAGATTGGTAATAATACCACCATTGACAGGGCTGTCTTGGGAAGTACGATTCTCAAAAGAAATTGCAAGATTGATAACCTTGTTCATATTGCTCATGGTGTAGAGATAGGCGAGAACTCGCTTATTATTGCAAATGCAATGATTGCCGGAAGTTGTACAATAGGTAAGAGCGTTTGGATTTCGCCTTCTGCTTCAGTACTCAACAAGATAGACGTTGGTGACAATGCTGTTGTTGGAATGGGAGCAGTAGTATTAAAGTCAGTTGCTCCTAATCAAACAGTAGTGGGGAATCCGGCAAAAGATCTTGCACTGTTAAAGAACAAGACTTAAATAATCTCATCAAGTGCTTTTAGAAATAATGACTTATTGTAATCAGCACTTAATTTACTTGCCGCTTCATTAGAATTCTGTTTGAATTGATTAACATCATCTAATGTTAATTTATTTAATACATTAGCCATTCCTTGCGCAGTGAAATCCTCCGACACAACGCCAATCTTAAAATTACTTGTTATGTTAGCAATCTCCCTTAATGGACCAACAACCATTGCAAGTCTGGCTTGTATGCAATCAAAAAGCTTGTTAGGTAATCCGTTTTCATAATTAAAATTCACAGGAGGTACTAAAATAATTCCCATGTCATAGTTTGCATTTAGTGTAGTGGTAATTTCATCACTTTTTAACGCAGGTAGGACTTTAATTTTTCCGGTTTGTAATGCTTTAAGTTTAAAAGCCTCGAAATATTCCTTTGATTTAGGAGCTGCATTTTCAGGGAGAAGGTAAATGAGATCCAAAGTAAATCGATCATCCAATAAAGATAAAAGATCAATCATAATCTCCGGACTGCGCGAGATCGTAAAGATGCCATGGTGAACCAACTTTATTGGATAGCTGGTTAATAGTGCTGGGGCTAAATCATAATATCTTGAAGCGTTAGTTATAATAATAGGCTTTACTCCAAAATGAGTTTCATATTCTCTTGCCAAGCCATCATTGATAGTTGACATGCCATCTACCTTTGGAATATACTTCTTACAGATGTCCACATTAAAACGCTTAAAGAAGATTCGCCAATAGAGCCGATCTTCAAATTGTCTGGGTGCATATTCGTGAGCATCAAAAAAAACTTTTGTGTTTGAGTTTCCTATTTGATAAGCTATCGGTAAAGTTTCAATGTCGTTTGCAACAATTAATTGAAAATCTTTTGCTTGAAGTACTGGTATGTATCTTTTGTAATCATGAAGCAGTCTATAAGCGATCTTATGTAATCCAAACAACAAGAAGAAAGAACAAATGGATTTTCGAAGAAAGGTCAATTTTGTTTTGTCTAACTTGAAGAATTGATATTGATCATCTGGATAGGCATCAAAAGCCGCGACTGTTAATTGATATTTATCTTTCAAAAATCCAATTTGCCTCATTACACGAGCATCATTCTTTAAATTGGTGAAGCAAATAATTAGAACACGTTTCATCTTTGGTTTTATTTTTTTTTTGAATGGTTTCTCCAGGGACTACTTTATCCTTGTTGCATTTTCCTTAGCAAAAGCCTCCCACGATTTACCTTTCGTTTTGGTTTCTCCTTTTTGAAAGTAGTGACACACTGCTACGGCCAAAGCATCAGTGGCATCTAGTAATTTCGGAAGCTCTTTTATCTGAAACATCGTCATCAGCATTTTGGCTACCTGCTCTTTCGAAGCGTTTCCATTTCCGGTAACAGCTTGCTTAATTTTTTTCGGGGCATATTCTACAATAGGTATTTCGCGCGAAAGTGCTGCAGCCATAGCCACACCTTGCGCTCTACCTAGCTTTAACATCGATTGAACATTCTTTCCAAAGAAGGGTGCTTCTAAAGCGACCTCGTCAGGATGAAACTCATCGATGAGACTAATGATACGTTCAAATATTTTTTTAAGCTTCAACTCATGTCCTTCGTATTTGCTGAGGTGGATTACCCCAAACTGCACTAAATCAATCTTTGGTTTTTTGATGAGGATCAGGCCATAACCCATTACATTCGTTCCGGGATCAAGCCCAAGGATGATTTTCTCTTTTACGATTTTTCCCACGGGCTCAAGATAGGTAGCGTTTAGAAATTTCTGAAATTACAGCGTGATAAGTGCATTCATTAGTTTGATTTTTATGGTTTACCTATCGCTGATGGTCATGCTGATGGTGGGCTGGCGACTGGCGATTCGAAAACGGGAGACTCTTGAGTCAAAAGATCAACCCTTTGTCTCTATAGTAATACCTGCGCGCAATGAGGAGTTCAATATTCCTTTGCTGTTGTGTGATCTTTCTATGCAGTCGTACAAACATTTCGAAGTAATTGTTATCGATGACCATTCTGACGATGGAACGATGGATAAAGTAAAATCCGAAACACAGCGTGATAACCGCATCACCGTATTGAGAAATGTTGACAAGGGAAAAAAGTCAGCACTGGCGCTGGCAATAAAATCAGCCAAAGGTTCTATCATCCTAACAACTGATGCAGATTGTCGTGTGAATGAAAGATGGGTAGAGTCAATCGTACCGTATTTCGCCAATATGGAGACTAAACTCGTTTTTGGTGGAGTAAAAATTTCGCCAACCTCTTTCTTTGGCGATGTTCAAGCTTTGGAGTTCTCCAGCTTAATTGGATCGGGTGCGGCTACAGCCTCCCTGGGATTTCCTACGATGTGCAATGGTGCTAACCTGGCATTTCGAAAAGATGTGTTTGATGAAGTAGATGGATATGCAGGAAATCTCGATGTACCTTCTGGCGATGATGAATTTCTAATGCGTAAGGTAAAGTCAAAGTATTTGAATGGGATTGTGTTTGCAGCGAAGAGAAATGCAGTAGTATCGACAGCGCCTTGTATAACTTTTACTGTACTTATTCATCAGCGTATTCGCTGGGCAGGTAAATGGAAACGCAATTCATCTTTACCTTCTATCGGGCTGGCCATTTTTATATTTATTTTTCAAGTGTCAACAATTGTTTTGGGTTCGCTCTTAATGTTAAAGCAGATCGATCCGATGATTGGTGTCGTTTTATTATCCGCCAAAGTTTTGTTTGAATATATCTTTCTGTATCAGGTAGGTAATTTTCTTTCGCTTCGGTGGAGCTGGACCTCCTTTATATTACTTCAATTGCTTTATCCGTTTTATGTGGTGACGATTGGCGTGCTTTCTAATTTCCTATCGTTTTCATGGAAAGGCCGAACGCTCAAATCGTTCACAGTCAGTAAGGAATAGTTGCCGGTTGCCAGTTACCGGAGACTGGCAACCGGCAACCTGCAAGAAATTGGTAGAACTTAATTTGAAAGCTTAACTTTACCGATACTATGGTTGACCAATCCCTCAAGGCCAAATTTGAAATCAAAGAACTCGAGCTCAATGCCTTGCTCGAAATCACACAGGCTATTAACAGTAACCTGCCGGAAGAATCACTTTACAAGATTTATAATTTCACACTACGCTCGAATCTCAATATTAAGAAACTTGCTCTTTTTGTGTTGGATGCTGACTGGAACTGCAAAGTACATTTTGGTACTAAACACCAGTACAATCGCGTAAAGCTTTTGCCTGAGTTTAAAACGATTCAGGACATTACTCACTTACGTGATTTTGAGGCGTGTGAATTTACGGAGTTTGACATCATCATACCGGTTACGCATAAGGAAGATACGCTCGCTCTGGTTTTTGTTGGCGGACTGGATAAGTATGATAGCAGTTATCAGAATGAAGACGGTATAAAATTTATCCAGGCACTGAGCAACATCATTATTGTGGCCATTGAAAATAAAAAAATGGCGCGCAAGCAATTGGAACAGGAATCTTTTCGGAAAGAACTTGAGATTGCCAGTGATGTTCAGCAATTTCTTTTTCCCGATACCTTACCCAATACCGACATTCTAAAAATTGAAGCCAGCTATTTACCACACGATCTGGTTGGTGGTGATTACTATGACTACATACCGATTAACAAAAACCAATTTTTAATTTGTGTTGCCGATGTAAGCGGAAAAGGAATTCCGGCTGCGTTGATGATGTCTAATTTTCAGGCTTCATTGAGAACCTTATTGAGACAAACTCCAAATCTTACAGAGATTATTGAAGCCCTGAACTTTCAGGTATTGGAAAATACAAAAGGCGAGAAGTTCATTACTTTTTTTGCAGCCATTTATGACATCCGGTTGAAGACAATGGTATACGTAAACTCGGGTCATAACCCTCCGATATTAATTGACCGTAAAAATGGAATTCGATTATTGGAAGAAGGATCGACCGTTTTGGGTGCAATGCATCCGTTACCTTTTTTGAATGAAGGATTTGTTACCGGACTCGATGATTTTCTTCTTTTCTCCTATACGGATGGATTAACCGAAACGATTAATGAAAGCGATGAAGAATTTGGGATTGACCGAGTGATCGATTACTTCAAACAACCTGAAACATTCAACAAAGATTTAAAGGTAATTCATCAGGATTTAATTGTGGCGTTGGATAATTTTAAAGGCAAGAAAGGATACTTCGATGATATTACTATTTTGTCTTGCAGAGTAGTATAGGAATAATTTAGAATCGTTGTTGGTAACGGTTATCCGTTAATCGTCACAAGCTCGAAACTTTGAACTTTAAACCTGGAACTTGAAACTTTGAACTTCGAACTCTGAAATTGATCTATGTTTTCCGTTCCCCATCGCACACCATTTTTTCTTCCTAAGCTCTTTCCAAGTCTGACGTGGAGAATTCAAAACGAACGGAAGGAACTATACCTTACCTTCGATGACGGCCCTGTGCCGGGTCCAACAGAATTTGTGTTGGATACGCTTGCATCGCGAAACATAAAGGCAACTTTCTTTTGCATAGGCGATAACATCAGAAAACATCCTGAGGTATTTAAGAAAATTATTGAGCAAGGTCATGCTGTTGGCAATCATACCTTCAATCACTTAAACGGGTGGAAAACAAACTCACCACTTTATGTAGAGAATATTAAAAAGTGTGATGATATAATAAAGGAAAACGCTCCTCAAACCTCAAACCTCAAACCTCAAACCAAACTATTCCGTCCACCCTACGGTCGCATCACCAAAAAACAAATTCAAGCTTTGTCTGATTACAAAATCATCATGTGGGATGTGCTCTCTGTAGATTACAATAAGAATCTTTCACCAGAGAAATGTCTGGGCAATACCATTGGTGCAACACGATCAGGTTCGATCATCGTTTTTCACGACAGTGATAAGGCCGAGAAAAATTTGATGTACGCCTTACCGTCTCTCATTGATCATTTCGTAGCGCAAGGATTTACTTTCCACACCTTGCAATGAAAAAGGTATTGATCACTCCGCTCGATTGGGGACTTGGTCATGCTACGCGATGCATTCCGATTATTCGTGAATTGATTTCTAGAGGTTGTTCTGTTTCCATCGGAGGTAGTGGCGATTCACTTACCTTACTTCGAAACGAATTTCCCTCATTATCTTTTTTTGATTTGCCGGGTTATAATCCGGTTTATCCTTCTAGCGGATCAATGGTTTGGAAAATGGCTTCGCAACTTTCGAAATTCAGGAAAGTAATCCGTGATGAGCATGATGCGGTGGAAAGAATTAGTCATGAAAATAAAATTGACCTGATTATTTCAGACAACCGCTATGGATGTTGGTCAGAAAAAATTCCATGTGTTTTTATTTCGCATCAAACCAATATTTTAATGCCGAAGCGATTTGGTTGGTTGGCAAGTATGGTGCGATACCTTACCAGTAGAATGATCAATCGATTTGATTATTGCTGTATTCCTGATTATCCTGATCATAGAAGTTTGGGTGGTCAACTGGTCGAGTTTGGAAACGATAGTATTAAAGCAAAGGTATTGTACATGGGATCGCTTTCACGATTCAAGCCATCGGCTTCCCGCGAGAAAAAGTTTGATGTCCTTTGCATTTTATCAGGACCTGAACCGCAGCGAAGTATGCTGGAGAAGGTCATGATGGATCAACTTCCTTCATCGGGTTTAAAATATTTAATTGTTCGCGGATTACTTTCTTCTTCTGTTGTTAAGGATGAACAGATTGTTGATTTCTTAGCAACCGAAAAACTGCAGGAAGCCATTGAACAATCCGAAGTCATTATTGCGAGAAGTGGCTTTAGTACTGTAATGGATTTAGCAACACTTGGTAAGAGAGCGATCTTTATTCCAACACCAGGACAAACGGAACAGGAATATTTAGCCGATACCTTGATGAAAAAGAGGATTATTTTTTCAATGACTCAAGATCAATTTGATTTACCAACCGCCTGGGAAGAATCTAAAAAATATACGGGATTTAAATTTCCCCATTATCATGACGATTTGTTGAAGAAAGCATTGAATGAGATTTTGAGCTGAAATATTTCTAAAAAGAAGCTTGCTCCAGCATATTGAACTATACATTCTCAATCCGAAATAAAAATTTAAAATTAAAGCTCTTTATTCTCTCCGACACCACCATTAACAATTAACCATTAACTGAATCTCCCACCTCCATTTTCTTTTTCTCCCATACTTCATGATATTTGAAGGTTGGAATTAGACGCTCATGGATTTTTACATCGATACACACGCCCATATTTATCACGAAGACTTTGTAAACGACAGACTGGATATGTTGCATCGCTGCGAAGAACAGCGGGTAAACAGAATATTTATGCCCAACGTTGATCATGAGTCCATTGATGGTATGTTGGAACTGGAAAGTCGATTTCCGAATCAATGCACGGCTATGATGGGTTTACATCCCTGTTCAGTAAAGAGGGATTTTGAGCGCGAACTCTACATTGTAGAGGACTGGCTCTCAAAGAGAAAATTTTCGGCAGTAGGAGAGATCGGAACAGATTTGTATTGGGATAAAACATTCTGGGATCAGCAGCAGGAAGCATTCCTCATTCAGGTAAAGTGGGCCAAACAGTATGACTTGCCTGTTATTATACATTGCAGGGAAAGTATTGATGAAACGATTGCCTTGATTGAAAATCAACAAGACGGAAAATTAACAGGTATCTTTCATTGCTTCTCTGGAAATGCAGAGCAGGCAAAGCGTATTACAAAGCTTGGATTTTATTTGGGTATTGGCGGTGTAGCAACGTTTAAGAATGGAGGACTGGATAAGGTATTACCTGAAATTGATCTGGCGCATCTTGTGTTAGAAACGGATAGTCCGTATCTCGCACCTGTTCCGCATCGCGGAAAACGAAATGAGCCGGCTTACATTCCTTTGGTGGCAAAGCGAATTGCAGAAATCAAAAATTGTTCAATTGAAGATGTTCAAAGGAGTACGACACAAAATGCATTGAAGCTTTTCAAACCAGTGGTATGAAAAATCTGAAAACCATTCGTATCAATACGGCACTGCCAGGAAAATCGCGGTCGAATATTCTCATCATCTATACTGGCGGAACGTTTGGAATGACGTATGATCGTGAAGGTGTGCTAATACCTTTCGACTTTGCTTCCATACTGGATCAACTTCCTGCTTTAAAAAATCTTGCGCTGGAGATGACGGTAGTGTCATTCGCAGATCCCATTGATTCATCCAATATCAAATTGGAACATTGGCAGATGATTGGTCAGATCATTTACGATCACTATGATGCGAATGATGGTTTTGTTGTATTGCACGGAACCGATACAATGGCATTCACCGCTTCTGCATTGAGTTTTATGTTAGAGGGCTTAACAAAGCCAGTTGTTTTTACGGGTGCCCAATTACCTATTAGTGAACCACGATCAGATGCCCGTGAAAATTTAATTACTTCACTGGATATTGCGTCTGCCCGAAAGGATGGGAAAGCACTGGTGCCAGAAGTGTGCATTTATTTCGATTATGAATTGCTTCGCGGAAACCGGTCAAAGAAAGTAGAGAGCATGCAGTTCGATGCTTTTGATTCTGGTAATTATCCACCTTTGGCAAAAGCGGGTGTTAAAATCGATTATAACTTTTCGGTGATACGACCCATTGAGAGTTCTGATAAAATTGGTTTGCGTTCGAAGTTTGATAACAATATTTCCATTCTAAAATTATTTCCGGGAATTACCCGAACAACTGTTAATGCGGTTTTAAGTTCGCCTCATCTGAAAGCCGTAGTGTTGGAAACCTACGGATCGGGAAATGCTCCTACCTTAGAGTGGCTGATTGAAGAGTTGCACATCGCAATACAGCGCAATGTTATCATTGTTAATATTTCGCAGTGCCCTGGAGGAAGGGTTTTACAAGGACGATATGAAACGAGTAAAAGGTTAAAACAAATTGGTGTCATCAGCGGGGCCGACATGACCACCGAAGCGGCTGTTACAAAGTTGATGTTATTACTTGGTGAAGTCGGCTTGGAAAGAACGAAGGAAATGATGGCGCTGTCGCTTGCAGGTGAATTGTCGAATTAAGATTCCCAGTTCAACGTTTCAAGTTCCATGTTTAACAGCAACCTTGAATCTGGAACTTGAAACTTTGAACTATAAAACATTTGCGTACCGAAGTATTTATCGATTTCTTTGTGCCCCATTTTGATAGGAGAGGTGTCAGAGTGGTCGAACGAGCACGCCTGGAAAGTGTGTATACTCGAAAGGGTATCGCGGGTTCGAATCCCGCCCTCTCCGCAGAAATGAGGCTGTCTCGAATGTCGAGGCGGCCTTTTTTTTATCACCCGCTATAATATATTCAGGTTAATTTAAAGAGAAATCTCAGACATCATTTGTGGGTTTGAAAGAGCACCTTATCTTTTTTAGCTTGTTCTTCGGCTGAACTTCAATAGATTAGCGTAAATTTTAATCTTGCTGTGACTTTATTTGGCATTCCAGATTATGAAGCCAATTAGTATAAGGGAATACCGCCAGTAGAAAAATTTTGTAAAAACTATTTAGAAATCAACAAAACCTTTAATTTTGGCCACCTCAAAGTTTATTAAACCTTTAACTATGAAAAAATTACTCGCGATTATCGCATTTGTAGGGGTACTGGCGTCCTCTGCTCTCTATGCCCAATCAGACACATCTTCAACCTCAACTGATTCTGCTGCACAAGTAGCTGCCCCGGCAGACGATGTAGCAGCTTCCGATGTGGCCGTTACGGAAGAAGAACCAGGATTCCATGAAGTATTAAAAGATCTATTCATTGCTGGGGGTCCTAAATTTATGTGGCCTATCTTGATCTGTATGATCATTGGTTTGTCTATCTCCATTGAAAGAATCATTACTTTAAATTTTTCTACTACCAACACAAAGAAATTGTTAACTCAAATCGAGGATGCACTTTCTAAAGGTGGTGTAAATGCTGCTTTGGATGTAACCCGCAATACTCGTGGCCCAGTTGCATCTCTCTTCACACAAGGTCTTATGCGCTATCCTGAAGGGATTGATATGGTTGAAAAATCAATTGTATCGTATGGCGGTGTAGAAATGGGTAGACTCGAAAGAGGTCTTATCTGGATTTCCTTGATGATTTCATTAGGCCCTATGTTAGGATTCTTTGGAACCGTAATCGGGATGGTGTTTGCCTTCGATGACATTGAAAAGGCAGGTGATATTTCTCCAGCGATTGTTGCCGGTGGTATGAAAGTGGCCTTGATTACAACCGTGGCTGGTTTGATCGTGGGTATG
>DAIQPD010000251.1:0-5497 GCA_036787535.1 Chryseolinea sp. | reverse complement strand
TAACAATACTGTTGGTGCGTGGATTATAGCTTTGCGAGAAAATATTTTTGTTGTTGGTTATGTTTTGCAAATCCAGCGCAATCTCCAATGTGCTTTTGCGGTACTCCTTTCGATACGAAATTTTTAGATCAGTACGAAAGTAAGCGTCTTGCTGCTCACTGAAGGCTTCATCTTCTTTGTAAATGGTGCGACCATATTGTTGTGATAAATCGAAATCAATTGGCGTAAGATATTTACCTCCGATAGTAGTGAGCTTCAGATTTAATGAAAGGTATTTTCCTTTTTTGCCTAACTGCCATTCTTTTCCGGCAAGCGCATTTACTACATATCCTGTGTTGAAAGCGGTGTTGCGTTCAACACCATCACTACCTTTGTATTTTGAATCGAAGATGGAAGTGGTGATCAGAAAGTAATAACCCTTGCTGAAAAATCGCTCTAATGTAAGCTCGACTCCATAATTTATTCCGGTACCTTCATTCACCAAATTCGCTTCATCGCCAGGACCAAAGCTTGCTCCTGTGTTTAATGATGAGAAAGAACTAAGCTTTTTTTCTACAGGTATGTTGGAAAGACTTTGATAATACGTCTCTGCTTTAAGTCGAAGATTAGAGGATATATTCCAATCGTAGGTAAGTACATAGTGTTGACTGGTGCTGAAGTCTAAAAGTTTATTGGTAAGCAGTGTACTTCCATCTTCAGCTTTGGTTTGAACATAAGAGGTCGTTATGTTTTGTGCCTGATTGTGTAATCCGAAGCCCACACTTAATGAGTTGCGTCCATTAATAACGTATTGAAAGCTTACTCTTGGCTCGATTGAGAACTGTTCATTCAATCCATAATATTGAGCGTGCACACCAGCGTTTAGTGAAAGCTGGTTATTAAACCGATGCTTCCAGTTTGTGAAAAACTGATAGAGCATTGTATTGTCTTTTACATTAAGTCGTATGGTGTCGCTATCAAGATTTGCATAAATGTCGCGATTGAAAAGATCAAAGTAAATGGCATCGATGGTAAGTCCGGAAGTGAGGCTATTCTTTGAATTGAATTTAGTGCGTGTGAAAAAATTGAGCGAATACTTTTGCGTGCTCATCTCCGCTTCCGAGCGAAGGTATTTTGCGATTACTTCGTTTTCGCTATCTCGTACCAATGAGTCCGCTGAAAAGAATTCACTTGTTGTACTTGCACCAGCAGTAATTTTAAGGAAGGTATTTTCCGATACACTGGTTTCGTAACTCACACCCACTACTCCGGTTTTGTAACTCGGATAGGAGTCGATGTTTTCACTTCCATACAAATCTGTATTTTTCTCCAGATCAGCTTCGCTTCCCAGCAAATCAATCGAACTCGTTCCTCCAATTCCAAACAACGACCATTTACCTTTTCCTTTTGTTGGCAATGTTACCTTAAAATTTAGATCCTGATATAAAGGAGTATTTGATCCCGTTCCAAACTCAATACCAATGGCCTGAAAAAGACCTAATGTAGAATACCGATAGTTTGCAACATAAGATGCCTTTGAGTTTTTAGATATCGGACCTTCAGCGCCCAGTTCAAATCCATTAAAACCAATCTGACCAACAAACTCTCGTTTCTCATTATTACCATCGCGTAACTTAATATCAAACACACCAGCCGTGGCATTTCCATATTGCGATGGGAAAGCACTGGTTATGAAATCGGATTTATCCAGGTTGTTGTTGTTGAGCATACTCACCGGGCCTCCTGTACTCACCATCGATCCGAAGTGATTGGGGTTGGGTATATTAAGTCCTTCTAATTGCCAGAGCATACCCGTTGGTGAATTACCGCGCACCACAATATCATTTCGTGAATCATTACCACCAACAACTCCTGCAAAGTTGGCGGCCATTCGTGAAGGATCTCCGATTGCTCCAGCGTAGCGTTTCGTATCGTCTACATTAAAAGAGCGCGCGCTAACCACAGCCATGTCATTATTCGTTGCTGTTTTGTCTTCTTTTGAATTAGAAGTTACCACCACTTCATTCAACTGACTTACTCCCTCTATTAAAGCGATGTTCAGAACTACTTCTTTACCAGCCGTGACCACGACATTGGGTATAGTTTGTTCTTCATAACCAACGTAAGTGATTTTGATAGTCTGTCTTCCCAACGGAACATTTTCAATTCGGTAGTTGCCGTCCGTATCTGTGCTACCTCCGAGGAGACCATTTTCAGTGGCGATGGTTACACTTACTCCAATAAGAGGTGTTTGAGAAACTTCGTCCAATACTCTTCCGCGGATGGTTTGGGTTGATTGGCCAAATGCATTGGTTAATAGTGTTAGGCTAAGGAGTAATGCTGTCAACAGTGGCGGGCATTTTTTAAATGATTTTGTTTTCATTAATAGATAGGGTTTTTAATAAGAGACAAATGTATTGGCTCATACCCCTATTCGTAATTGATAAATGTTAAGAAAATTCTGGAATGGTGTTGATCCAGGTTAAGAAAGGATAGAAGATCATTGAGTTTTGAATAAACATGAGACTAAAACTTTAAATGTTTTAACGTCTAATCTCATCGCGCAAGCATCCGCTTGTGTGCTAATCTATTCAAGCGTCCGCTTGCTTAAGAAATTTCAATTTAAGTAATATACCAAATCAATAAACCCCTTTCCAATCCCGGAATAGTCATGAGCACTACTATACAACCATGCTTCTGGCGCGTCAACAAATCCTGCGGCCACCGGATTCAAATGAATATATTCCAATTTTTCATCCATCAATTCAATCGGGTGGCTATGCTGCTGCCAGAATTGAAAATCAATTATTGTTATTGTATTTGCCTGTTCTGTACATTCTATCCAGCATCCACTCTCTTCTGCTTTCGTGAACCTGATTTGTATTCTCCATTACCTCTCTGATCTTTCTCGAAGTATAACTTTTAATATCTCTGATAATTCCTTCTAAGGGATTGGCTTCTTTTGTTGCTCTCATAATCAGATGAACATGACTGGTCATAATACTGTAAGCGTATACTTCTAAACCTTTGTTGTCCTGGCAATACTTTACACTTTCGATTAAAACGCTTCTGCATTCATCTCGAATAAAAACATTCATCCAATCAATGACTGTAAAGGTTACGAAGTGAAGTTTTTGTTGATCCTAAATTTTATATCTGTTACTCATAACTGTAATTTTCAAAAATGCATATTCAAGCGGACGCTTGAAAAACTATACACACAAGCGGACACTTGCGCGATGTAGGTATTCACTAAATCACGTGATCAATTTTTATTCTGAAAGGAAACATTAGAAATAAAATTTCTAAATAAAATTCCTATTTGGTGTGGTTATAAATATCCTGAATTTCTACCTGTGTCATTGCTTTATTGTAGATCAAAAGCTGGTCAATATTTCCATCCAGCGGAGGGGCAGTATAGGGTTCTTTAAGAATTATGTTCCCAACAGTGAATTTGTCCAGGCTGGATAATTCACTAAACCATTTACCTGAATTCGTTCCCGAATTAACAACAATGGTTTCCTCAAGCCCGTCAATATAAAGTTTCCAGATAACGCCATCAGCAACAAGTGCAATGTGGTAATACGTTCCGGCTTCGAGTTCTGTAGTGCCCGATATCCAATCGGCAGCACCTGGTAATCTGTAATAGACACCAATGGTATTGTCAGCTGGATCTATTCTGATTAAGCTTACGTAATTTTCAATCGATTCACTGTCAGAAATGCCGGCAAGGTATTGAACATTCTCAAAACTATTCACTTTTACCCAAGCCATAAAAGTTCCTACTTCATTACCTTTAAAGGAAGGATCATTTTTTTCGATGTAATCATTTTCTACCGCTTTAAATAGAAAACTTTCATTCGTTTTATTTTTTCTATCCTTTGATAACTGCGCTCCAACATTGGTTCCATCATTATCATTATTACTCAGGTCACTCGCGTTTCCAGAGAACTCATAATAACAAACTAATCCATCTCTTGGAATTTCATACCCACTATCATCTTTACATGAAATTAACTGAAACAGCACACCGATAAGTACTAAAAGGACACTTCGTTTTAGAATTTTCATAACTAGTTTTGTAAAGTTCAAAGATAATATTTAAATATTGTATCATTTAGGTATTGAAACCATTCCTTTCGCGCTGCACTTATTCTTTCATTAACGTGTATTTCAATTTGCACATTTGCACATCGATTCATTGACAATCAACTCCCCGCCCAACCTTCTCTATCCAAACTTCTATACTGAATCGCTTCCGCCAGGTGTTCAATTTTAATTTCGACTGAACCAGAAAGATCAGCAATAGTACGTGATACCTTTAGAATTCTATCATACGCTCGAGCAGAAAGACCAAGCCGTTCCATCGCAGTTTTTAATAATGCTCTGCCAGCTTCATTGATCACACAAATATCTTTCACCATGTTCGAGGGCATCATGGCATTACAAAACACATCGGTTTTTTCTTTAAAGCGTTCGGTTTGAATTTCACGCGCTTTCACAACACGCTCGCGTATCTCTTCACTAGTTTCTGTTATTCGATTAGCGGTCATCTCATCAAAGCTAACGGGGACTACTTCAACGTGTAAATCAATTCGGTCTAATAATGGCCCACTGATTTTACTAAGGTATCGTTGCACCACACCCGGGCCACAGACACATTCTTTTTCAGGATGATTATAATATCCACACGGACAAGGATTCATACTCGCTACTAACATAAAGTTGGCAGGATAATCCATCGAAACTTTTGCGCGTGAAATGGTTACACGTCTTTCTTCCATCGGTTGACGCATTACCTCTAACACGGTGCGTTTAAATTCAGGAAGCTCATCTAAAAACAAAACACCATTGTTCGCCAGGGAAATTTCTCCGGGTTGTGGATTTCCACCACCGCCTACGAGGGCTACATCGGAAATTGTGTGATGTGGACTACGAAACGGACGTACTGTTATCAATGATGCATTCTTATCGAGTCTTCCGGCAACGGAATGAATCTTTGTTGTCTCGAGCGCTTCATTTAGACTTAGTGGTGGAAGAATGGTCGGTAATCTTTTTGCTAACATGGTTTTGCCTGCACCAGGTGGACCGATCATAATTACATTATGTCCACCAGCCGCGGCAATCTCCATGGCACGTTTAATATTTTCCTGACCTTGCACATCTTTAAAATCAGAATCATAATGATTGAGATTGGCAGCAAATACCTCACGTGAATCTATTTCAACAGGAGCAATTGAAATTTTATCTTCTAAAAAATCAATTGCTTCTTTTAAAGTCTTCACCGGATAGACAGGAAGATTATTTACAATGGCAGCTTCTCTTGCGTTATCGGCCGGGAGAATAAAGCCTTTGAATTTTTCTTTGCGAGCCTGTATGGCAATTGGTAATACACCTTTAATCGGGCGAAGTGTTCCATCTAAGGTAAGCTCCCCCATGATGATGTATTCTTCAAGCTTTGTGGTTTCAATTTGGCCTGAAGCTTTTAATACACAAAGTGCGATGGATAAATCGTAAG
>DAIQPD010000250.1:0-5512 GCA_036787535.1 Chryseolinea sp. | reverse complement strand
GATTCCAGCAAAATGATTTCGTAATAATGCTTATTTTGCCAGATATATACAGTCTGTTTCAACTCTGGTCGATGCCTAAACTTCTTTTATCTGTTTTGTTGGCCATGCTTTGTCTTCCGGGATGGACCCAAACCCGAACACTTTCTTTGGGTGTATTTACTGGCATTACCTCCTCATATACCTATGATCAGGGAATCACAATTGATCAGCGTTATCAGAATCGCAATGGTTTAAAACTGGCTCCAATTGGACTAAACTATGAGATTGATTTTGAAAAGGTCGGCTTCTTACTAAGCCCGGGAGTTAGTACCATCGGGCAAAATTTTTACGTGGTTAATACAACCGGGGGACATGAAGGGCAGCGAAAAATAAACCTTACCTATCTTAATGTTCCGATTGCGTGCAAAGTAAGGTTAATTGATATGTCCTTTTTTAAAGTCAGTGTTCTTGGCTCCCTTAGTGTAGCTTATTTATTGAACGGAGGTGAAACCATAAGCCACAATGAATCGAAGTTAAAATTCATTGATGAGATTGTACCGCCTGTTCTCCCTACTGATTACATACGAGAATATGATGGTGTCCTTTCGCCTATGGTAAAAGATTACGCCATGCTTACTAAGAATGATTTCAATCCTTTGCAATTTTTTGTAGGCGCAGGCTTTCGTGGGGATTGGGATGCTACCGATAGCTGGCGAATTTCATTTGATCTTCGTGCTAACTACGGATTGCTTGATTCACGTAATTCAGCGTATTTGACAGACGTCAAAAACTATCAAACGCTTTATGATCTTTTCGGAGCAAGAAGAGACATGTTTATTCAATTCACAATCGGCATTTCTAAATATTTAGAGCTTGAAAGAAAAGATCGGGAGAAGAGTAAAAGCATCAATGGAACTCCCAAAAAACGCACCTCTAACAGATACCCTTGGGGAAAACCTCGTAACTCAAAGTCAAGAGGCTAATCACTTCTCAAGTTCCTAATGCTATGATTGAACCAACAACCTGGAACATGGAACCTTGAACAACTAAAGTTTAAACCTTCTACTCTCCATCCAAAAGTATGCTGCCTACAAATTGGAGGTTTCTTAAACCAATTGTAATTTTCGAATTCTTCAACCTACTAATAAAGAATAAACCCAAAACGTATGAAATTAAAATCGTTAGCATTGGCAATGGCACTTATTTGCGGCTTTGCCTCTTACGCACAAACAGCAGATGAAATAATAGCAAAGTATTTTGAAAACACAGGCGGAATTGAAAAGTGGAAATCCCTTGAAGGTCTTAAAATGTCGGCTAAATTAAGTCAGGGTGGCATGGAATTTCAACTTGAAATGATTCAACTAAAAGATGGCCGCCAAATGACCATGTTTAACCTCCAGGGCAAAGAAGTAAAGCAAAATGTTTACGATGGCACAACACTCTGGTCAACAAACTTTCAAACCATGAAAGGTGAAAAGAGTGATGCGGAAGCCACCGAGAATTTTAAAAAAGATATTGGCGATTTCCCAGACCCCTTTTTAAACTACAAAACAAGAGGCTTTAAAGTTGAATTATTAGGAAAGGAAACCGTTGATGGTACCGAGGCTTTTAAAATAAAACTAACAAAAAGTCCCATTAAGGTAGATGGAAAAGAAGAAGAGAACATTGCTTATTATTTCTTTGATACCGAAAATTTTGTTCCTATTCAGATGGAATCAGAAATAAAATCAGGACCAGGAAAAGGTGCCATTTCTCAAATTAAAATGAGCGATTATCAGGAGATAAGTAATGGATTACTCATGCCTTTCTCTGTTTCACAAGGTGCTAAGGGAGGCCCGGGCACTCCTATTACACTAACAGCAATAGAAGTCAATCCGAAAGTAGATCCAAAAGTATTTGTACTTCCAACAGAATAAGCTTTCTTAAAATTATTAATAAGGCGAGCGTGATGTTATTTCAGCATTCGCTCGCCTTATTTATTTTGACTTTCAATTTCATCCTACCAGGCAGGAGACTGTCTTGAATTCAAATCATTTTACAACCTCACCCACAAAATTATGAAAATGAGACTACTCGTAATTTTAGTATGTGCGATCATTCCGCTTTCGCAAAGTACTGCACAAGATGCCACATCAAAAGGGAAAGAATTATTTGGCGATTTACGTGCGCGCCACATTGGCCCGGCATTAATGAGCGGAAGAATAACCGACCTTGAACTTCATCCTACCAACGACCGCATAATTTATGCTGGCACAGCCGGTGGTGGTGTTTGGAAAAGTAATAATGGAGGTGCCACATTCAATTCCATCTTTGATGAATACTGTCAATCGATTGGTGCTGTGGCGATCGATCCGACCAATCCCGATAATGTAGTATGGGTAGGCACCGGAGAAACCTGGACCCGTAATAGTGTTTCTGTTGGCGATGGTCTATACAAAACCGTTGATGGCGGAACCAATTGGATAAAGATGGGTTTCGAAAAATCAGAAAGAATTGCCGGTATTCAAGTAAATCCAAAAAATCCAAACGAAGTTTATGTGGCTGCTATGGGTGCGCTCTGGAGCGACAGTGAAGATCGTGGTTTATACAAGACCATGGATGGCGGAAAAACCTGGAGTAAAATTTTATACGTTGATACAAAAACAGGATGCAGTGATTTACTTCTCGATCCAAATAATCCCAATGTAGTGTATGCTTCCTTTTGGGAATTCCGCAGAGGCGGATGGTTTTTTAATTCAGGAGGAAATAATAGTGCGCTCTACAAATCAACTGACGCAGGGAAGACGTGGAATAAAATTCACACTGGTTTTCCGAAAGGTAAATTAGGCAGAATGGCCATTGCCGCTGCACCATCAAATACTAAGATTCTATATACCGTTATCGAATCAGAACAAGATAAGGACAAGGGTTTATACCGCAGTGATGATGGTGGTGCCAGCTGGAAACAATTGAATAATGATTTTGGAATTGTCGTTCGTCCGTTTTACTTCTCACGCATTGTTGTTGATCCGCGAAATCCGGACATCATTGTTAAGGGTGGTTTGTTCGGATCGATTTCACGCGATGGTGGAAAAACATTTAAAGATCTGGGACCGATGCATTCGGATATTCATGATGTTGTTTTTGACATCCATAATTCAGATCGAATGTACGCAGGTACCGATGGTGGTGTTTATCGTTCCTGGAACGGTGGCACAACCATGGAGATGGTAGAAAATATTCCGGTGTCACAATTCTATCACGTTAGTGTTGATGGAGAAATGCCATACAATGTTTACGGTGGTCTTCAAGACAATGGATGTTGGTATGGTCCGTCCAGTTCGCCCGGAGGAGTTGAGGCACGCGATTGGGTTCGGGTTGGTGTTGGCGATGGTTATAGGGTGTATCCTCATCCAACCAAAAAGTTAGTCTATTCAGAAATGCAGGGGGCTGAAAATGTTTGGCGCTACGATCCTGCAAAAGATCAGGCTCAAACGATTCAACCTTTAGCCGCACAGGGCGATCCAAAATTACGCTTCAACTGGAATGCAGCAATGACCGTGAGTTTACACAAACCCGATCGCATCTACATGGGCAGTCAGTTTGTACATCGCTCTGACGATATGGGTAATACATGGGCGAAAATTTCACCTGACCTAACCACGAATGATAAAACAAAAATGGATCAGGCAAACTCCGGTGGTTTATCAAAAGATAACTCGGGTGCTGAAAATCACTGTACCATTTTTACGATTGCCGAATCTCCTCTGGATGAAAATATCATTTGGGTAGGAACGGATGACGGCAATCTTCAAGTCACAAAAGATGGAGGTAAGACATGGACAAACACAATCGTCAATGTTAAAGGGCTTCCTAAAAATACCTGGAGCTATCATGTTGAAGCCAGCGTCTTCAACAAAGGAGCTGCTTATGCTGTGTTTAATGGTTACACTTCTGGCGACATGAATACCTATGTCTACAAAACAACAGATTTTGGTACGACATGGACGTCCATTGTAACTCCTGACATTTACGGCTTCGCGCGAAACATACAGGAGGATTATGAAAACGAAAATTTATTATTCCTCGGAACAGAGTTTGGATTGTATATCACCATTGATGGTGGCAAAAACTGGTACAAGTTTACCAACAACATGCCCGCGGCCAATGTCCATTTCATTGAGCTTCACAAAACGACAAATGATTTGATCATTGCCACGCACGGACGAGGAATTATTATCATCGATGACATCAGTCCATTGAGACAGTTAAATGAAAAGGCGCTGAGCGAAGAATTACATTTCTTTAAAATGAAGCCAACCGTGATGTCAGAAGCAAATGGCTTTGGTAGTACCAGTACCGAAACACAATTCATTGGTGAGAATTCAAGCCGCGCAGCGAAGATTACCTATTACCTGAAGAAACGACATACCTTGGGTAAAATGACTTTGGAAATTCAGGATGAAACAGGAAAGAAAGTAACTGAACTTGGTCCTGGAAAATCAAAAGGTATAAATGTAGTGGAGTGGAATTATAACTCGAAGCCACCAAAAGTTGCGAAAGGTAAAACGTTTACGTATGGAGGATTTACATCCCCACGCGTTGCGGCTGGCACATATAAGGTCATCATTCAAAAAGGAAAAGAAACGTTTACAAATGATTTGGTAATCGAATATGATAGTCTCTCCACTATTCCACTTGCTGATCGGAAATTAAATGAACAAACTACCCTGAAGCTTTTCAACATGACGCAAGAACTTGCTTACATGGTCCATGAAATTGATAAGACCCTAGAGGCTGCAGAAAATGTGAAGACTAAAAATCCCGCCTCTGCAAAATCAGTGGCACCGATTATCATTGAACTTACTAAGTTGAAAGAAACATTGGTTGTAACCACTGGCGATAATTATGTAGGTGCTGCTGAGCCACAACTGAGAGAAAAGATGACTGATCTTTATAGTAAGGTAGCACAAAGCTTTTTTAAACCATCAAGTGCTGAGATGGATAACCTGGCATCCATCGAAACGCGATTTAGCAATGGAAAGAATGACTTCAAAAAAATAAAAGATAAATACCTTTCGAAGTTAAGCGCGCTAATTGCCAAAACTGGTTCAGAGCCATTAACCGTAGTTTCATTTGAAGAATTTTTAAAGCAACCTTAGTTAGTAATTAAACTTTTACGAATCACAAAGAGCTACCTTATTAAGGTAGCTCTTTTATTTAATGAAGGATCTTAATGTTGATAAGGGAAATCGAATTTTGATAGGTGAGCTTACTCTATCAAGGATTAACAGCTTTCATTTTCTTTGCTACAATGTTGTGAATGATAAGCATCATAGCAATCGTAATGAGCATAGTTCCACTAACAACATAACCTAACACAGGATAATTCTCCAAAGGCGAATGACTGCTTTTCTGTACTACAATCATTCCGGCAATCATCGTAGCAACACCTCCCGAAATTTGTTGAATAGATGAGTTGACACCCATAAAAGCACCACGGTCTGCAGGTTCAGGTACAGCAGTCATCAATGCTGATGCTGATATCATTCGA
>DAIQPD010000046.1:0-25810 GCA_036787535.1 Chryseolinea sp. | reverse complement strand
CTTGGCGTAGATATTAAAATAGTTTTGGATACCATAACGGAAAGCACCGAATCGCTTATTGATAAGGTAGCACAAGGTGACATAGACTATACCGTTGCTACCCACACCTTAGCCCAGGTAAATGCAAATTACTATCCGAATCTTGATGTGGCTACCGTGTTGAGTGTACCACAACAAATTGCGTGGGCGGTTCGAAAAAATTCACCTCAACTTTTAGAGGTAATCAATGTATGGCTAAAAAAAATAAAGAAGGAAGCAACCTTCATGGTCATTTATAAGCGATACTTTAAAAGTCCGAGAACATCACTGATTCACCGAACAAGTGATTATGCATCCATTAAAGGAACTAAAATTTCAAGGTATGATGATTTGATAAAAGTCAATGCAAAAAAAATTGGTTGGGACTGGCGATTACTCGCGGCTGTAATTTATCAGGAATCTAAATTTAGTAATGGAGGCATGTCATGGGCAGGAGCACAAGGTTTAATGCAGCTTATGCCGGAGACGGCAAAACAATTTGGAGCAACGAATCCAAAGGATCCGGCACAGAACATTAAAGCAGGAGTCGGTTATTTGAAATACCTGGATAAGTATTGGAGCAAAACTATAAGCGATGATAATGAGAGATTGAAATTTGTTTTAGCATCCTACAATGCTGGACTTACCCATATTACCGATGCCCAGAAACTTGCGAATAAGTACGAGAAGGATTCAACGCTGTGGCATGACAATGTTGAATATTATTTACTGAAAAAATCGAATGCTACCTATTACCTGGATCCATTAGCATCAGCCGGATATTGTAAATGTGAAGAGCCTGTGAATTATGTTAATAATGTGTTGGCGAGGTATGGAGAATATAAATCGCTTGTGAAAGAATAGTTACCATTTACAAGTCACCGGTAACTGGTAACCGGAAACTCTAAGACTGCAGTTGATTTACAATCTTCTCAAAGTCCAGATTCTCCCAATTTGTTTCAATGTCTTTTCGTTTCATCACCTCATCCATAATCTTTTTTTGTTTTTGTCCGAGGGTGTAAGCTTCGGAGTAGCGAATGTCTTCGCGGAAGGTTACCATAGTATAAAGGGGAATCCATTTTTCAGGATATAATGAATGAATCTTTGCTTCTATTTTTTTGCGTAATAAGAAATCAGCATCGGCAACAAGGTCGCGCATCTCAACAAAATTATCCAATGCTAGTTGTGCTATGGCATCGGCATCTGGTTTTCGGAGTTCCTGAAATATTGGAAGTACGGTGTCCCAATCGTCCTGATGTTTATCCAGAAGTTGATTGAGAATTCTGCAATCTTCAAAACCTGAATTCATACCTTGTCCGAAGAAGGGAACAATGGCATGTGCTGCATCACCTATTAAAAGTGTTTTGTTTTTAACCCAGGGATACGAATGGATTGTTACCATTGATCCTGTTGGGTTGTCTCTGAAATCTTCAACGAGAGTAGGCATCATCTTTAATGCATCCGGAAAATATTTTTCAAAAAACGATGTCACTTCGCTTTCGGTTTGCAATTGATTAAAAGAAACCTCTCCTTCAAACGGAAGAAAAAGGGTACCGGTAAAGCTTCCATCGGGATTCGGAAGCGCGATCATCATAAAAGTTTCGCGCGGCCAGATGTGCAATGCGTTCTTTTCAATTAAATGACTTCTTAAATCGGAAGAAGGTATACGAAGTTCTTTATACCCGTGTTCAATGTAATGCTGAGCGTAATCAAAGCGATCTGTAATCTGGAACGATCCTCGTATCGCTGAGAAGGCGCCATCCGTACCGATGATCAGATCAAATTGCTTATGCACTGTGCCTCCAAAATGCTGAAATTCAATTTCATTTTTTTCTGCGTCTACACTTAAGCAGCGATGTTCAAAGAAAAACTGAGCCCAGTTTTTCTCGGCCTCATCCATTAGCACCATGTTCAAACCTGTTCGGGATATGGAATTAATGTATTGTCCATCTTGGCCATAGGGTTGATGCGAAAGATTGCCGTTCACATCGTGCATCATACGTCCACTCATGGGGATAGCAACTTGTTTCATGCGATCGGCAAGTCCAATTTCTTCAAGCGCGCGCAGTCCGCGATTGCTCAACGCCATGTTGATGGAGCGACCCATGCCCAGAACATGTTTGCGTATGTCCATTCTTTTTTCGAAAACGGAAACAGAATAACCTCTCTTCATTAAATAGATGGCGAGAAGACATCCTACTAAGCCACCACCAACAATGGCGATTTTTTCTTTCTTAGTTTTCATACCTTATTTTGATTTTCCGAATGTAGCGAAGTTCTCTTAAAGGAAATATGATAATCGTCAGCAAGAGAATAATCTTATAACGATTGCTTGAAAATTTCTGCAAATGCGAATGCATCCTCAAACGAATTATACAAAGGCACGGGTGCAATGCGAATAACATCAGGTTCGCGCCAGTCGGCTATTACTCCAGCTTTTGTAATCCGATCGAATACCTTTCTTCCATTTCGTTTCATGAGAATGGATAACTGACAACCACGCTCATCCGGATTTTCAGGTGTGATGATCTGAAATTGTTTTTCCGAGGAACCGATTTCGCGCAATAGGAATTCAAGGTATCCTGTCAGCAGAATGCTTTTACTTCGAAGATTTTTCATTCCGGCTTGCTGAAAAATTTCCAATGAAGCGAGATGCGCAGCACTTTGAAAGATGGGTACGTTTGAAAGTTGCCAACCATCAATACCTGTCATTGGCTTAAATCCTTTCTTCATTTGAAAACGCTGAGCTTCATCATGTCCCCACCAACCCGCAAAGCGGGGCAAAGAAAAATTATTTGCGTGGTGCTCGTGAACAAATGCGCCAGCAATTCCACCCGGACCGGAGTTTAAGTATTTATAACTACACCAGACAGCAAAATCAACATTGTGTTTGTGTAGTGAGAGCGGAACATTTCCAGCCGCGTGTGCTAAATCAAATCCTGCAACGGCTCCTACTTTATGCGCGGCCTCTGTAATTTTTTTGATGTTGAAAAATTGCCCGGAATAATATTGAACGCCACCGAAAATAACCATTGCTAATTCTTTTCCATGTTGTTGAATGGCCTGTAGAATATCTTCGGTGCGCAATGTAAATTCTCCTTTACGGGGTTTTAATTCAATCAGACCCTTGCTTGGTTTTACTCCATGAAATTTCAGTTGTGATTCAAAAGCATATTGGTCAGAAGAGAAGGCACCTGCTTCGGTTAGGATTTTGAAGCTTGTTTTTGTAGGACGATAAAACGACACCATCATCAAATGCAAATTGATGGTGAGCTGATTCATGGCTACAACTTCACCTGGTTTAGCCCCAACAATTCCCGCTAAAGCTTTCTTGGTAAACTTATGATAATACAACCATGGTCTTTTTCCGTGTACATGTCCTTCAACGCCCAGCTCAGCCCAGTCTCTTAACTCTTCCATAATAAATTTTGCTGTTGATTTTGGCTGAAGGCCAAGCGAGTTACCAGTAAAGTATAGGGATAGTTTGCCGTTTACTTTTGGAATAAGGAACTTACTTCTGAATTTTTTTAGAGAATCCTTCCGATCAAGATGTTGAGCAAAGGCAATTGAGTTTTCGAAAATCATGGAATAAATTTCTATACAAACCTCGGATCAGTTTCCATTACTGTTCCACACTTCTTACACGTACGAAACTCCTCCGATCCATAAAATTCTCGGAAACGAGGAAGGAAATCTTTCTCAATGTTATCAAGGTGAAATTTGTATTCGTGTAGTTTATGATTGCAGTTATCGCAGAACCAGATTAAACCGTCCATCATGTTTGGATCTTCGCGCTTACATTCAATCACTAAGCCTACAGATCTTTCCGGCCTTTCCGGACGATGAGGCGTGTTGGAGGGAAGTAAAAACATTTCACCTTCTTGAATTGGTATATCTACAGCCTTGCCATCTTCCTGAATCCTGACGTTGATATTACCTTCCAGTTGATAAAATAATTCTTCCGTTTCGTTGAAATGATAATCTTTGCGCGCATTGGGTCCACCCACAATCATTACGATGTAATCGCCAGCATCAGCATATAAATTTTTATTGCCTACGGGTGGTTTCAGGAGATTGCGATTGTCGCTAATCCACTGCTTCAGGTTGAAAGGTTTGCGAATGGCCATGAATTGATGTGTTAATATTTCGATGTGCTAATGTGCAAATTATGGGTTAGAATTGGAAACCAATAAGGACGTTTTAAATTGCAGTATGAATTTAGATTTAAGTGGAAAAAGAGCGGTAGTGTGTGGTAGTACACAAGGTATCGGTAAAGCGTCTGCCATTGAGCTGGCGTTATTAGGTGCTGGTGTTACCTTGATTGCTCGCGATGAGCAAAAACTGAAGCAGGTTATAAAAGAACTTTCTGCTTCTTCCGGCCAGCAACACGATTACCTTGTGGCGGATTTTAATTCTCCTGAAGATCTAAAGCAAAAGGTCAATACCTATGCTGAGCAAAACAAAGTTCACGTTCTGGTTAATAACACTGGCGGTCCTCCGTCCGGACAAGCTATTGATTCAAAGGAAGAAGATTTTGTAAAAGCATTTTCGAATCACTTATTGTGTAATCACATTTTAGTTCAGGCGTTTGTGGAGGGAATGAAGCATGAACATTATGGCAGAATTATTAATATTATTTCTACCTCAGTGAAAATACCTATTCGTGGATTGGGCGTATCGAATACGATTCGCGGTGCCGTGGCAAACTGGTCGAAAACACTTTCGCTTGAACTTGCACTATTCGGTATAACTGTAAACAATGTGTTGCCTGGCGCAACCATGACGGGTAGATTGGAGTCAATTATTCAGACGAATGCCAGCAAGAATTCAAAATCATTTGAAGAAGCAAAGCATGATATGATGAAAGAAATACCGGCAGGAAGAATTTCGGAGGCGCATGAAGTGGCTGCTGCGGTTGCCTTTCTTGCTTCACCTGCCGCGAGTTATATAAATGGAATCAACGTTCCGGTGGATGGCGGCAGGACAGGAAGTTTATAGAGAGCATCATGCAAAAAATTCAAAACTATATTAATGGGGAATTAGTACCACCACAATCCGATCAATACCTCGACAACTTTAATCCTGCCGAAGGAAAGGTATATAGTTTAATTCCCGATTCAGATACTAACGATGTTCAGCGTGCAGTTGATGCAGCATCAAAAGCGTTTCCGGATTGGTCGGCTTTGCCAGTAGAAAAACGTTCTGCAATTCTTCTAAAACTTGCAGATCTTATTGATCGTGATTTAGATAAACTGGCGTTGGCAGAAAGTATTGATTCAGGCAAGACTGTAAAACTTGCTGCTTCATTAGATATTCCACGCTCATCGTCTAACATAAAATTCTTTGCTACCGGTGCTATGCACTTTGCGAGCGAAGCACACATTACAGGAAATGAAGCTGTTAATTACACCATTCGAAATCCGATTGGTGTGGTTGGCTGTATTTCTCCCTGGAATCTACCGCTCTATTTATTTACCTGGAAAATTTCTCCTGCTCTGGCCGCTGGATGTACCGTAGTGGCCAAGCCCTCAGAGCTTACACCCATGACGGCATTTATGCTTTCGCAACTTTGCATTGAAGCCGGTTTGCCAAAAGGTGTTTTAAATATTGTGCATGGTCTTGGTTCAAAAACCGGACAAGCCATTATTGAGCATCCTGATATTCCGGCTATATCGTTTACCGGTGGAACCGTTACCGGAAAAAAGATTGCAGCCACAGCAGCACCCATGTTTAAGAAACTTTCACTTGAACTGGGTGGAAAAAATCCGAATATCATTTTTTCTGATTGTGATTTCGAGCAAGCACTTTCAACTTCCATTCGATCTTCGTTTACTAATCAGGGAGAAATATGTTTGTGCGGATCGCGGATTCTGGTTGAACGTAGCCTCTATGAAAAATTTGTTGATGCTTTTGTAAAGGAGGCAAAAGCATTAATCATTGGCGATCCATCCCATGAAGAAACAAATGTTGGTGCGTTGGTTTCAGAAGAACACATGAATAAGGTATTAGGTTACATAGAACTTGCTAAACAAGAAGGAGGAAAGATTTTAGCGGGAGGTAAGCAAATAAAAATTGAAGGACGATGTGCGGACGGATATTTTGTTGAACCGACTGTGATCACAGGCTTGGATCAGAAATGCCGAACGAACCAGGAAGAAATATTTGGACCTGTTGTTACCATTATGCCATTTGATACAGAAGAGGAAGCAATTATTTATGCGAACAGTAATGCGTATGGTTTATCTGCTACACTCTGGACAGAAAATTTAAAACGAGCACATCGCGTGTCAGCGCAAATTAAGAGTGGAATCATTTGGGTGAACTGCTGGCTCTTCCGCGATCTACGAACTCCGTTTGGTGGAATGAAACAATCAGGTGTTGGCAGAGAAGGCGGCTGGGAAGCAATGAAGTTTTTTACGGAGGTGAAGAATGTTTGTATAAAATTGTAGCGTTATGATAAGAATCTGTTGTGCTTGCCTGGCAATTCTGTTCCTATCATGTGAATCAAAGAGTGATATCTCGGGACATTGGGTTTCGGTGGATTACTTTAAAGATTTGAGTTATCACACATTGAATATTAATGATTCAACTATCGCGATTGATAAGTATGGTTTTGGATATGAGTCATCCCTTATTAATCGTCAGGAATTTTATGAGATAATTCAAGAAGGGATTGGTCCTTACCAAATAAGAGTTGAAAATGATACCTTAAGATTCAGCAATTCGCCTTACTCGAATCCTTTCGTTCGAGTTGATAGCGTATTGACGTATCGAAGTGATGTATTTTGTGATCAGATGGTAGAGGTTGACTTACCAGATATGGTGAACGATAACCTCATTTCTTTCCCTCCGAGATCTCTTACTTCTTACGTAACGATTGGCAATTTGAAAAAAGGACATCAGCTAGCAAAATCACAGATAAGGCCTGACTCATTCCTAATACACGTAAATGATATGTTCATTCCCTTTGGTGAATTATCCAGCTATTTGAATAATGAAAAAGCAAAATTACATGAATTTGAGAGGAGTGATTTGATTCTTTGTGTTCTTGCAGATAAAGCAGTTCCACAGCATTTGATGGATAAGTTGATTCAAACAGTAAGAGAATATGATCCGAATCTTAAGCTTTACAGAGGATATATAAATTGGAAAAACAGATCGATCTACTACGGAAAATTGAACTAACAATCGGCTTTCTTAAGATCAGACACAACGGTTTTATGTAATTTATATTTGCCTTCTTTGATTTGAGTTCTGCTAATGCGTATGCTTTTCTTTTGTGACGAAGTTAAATGGAAAAGATTCTTCTCTTCATCCATTGCGATGAGTTTCTGATCCACTAGCTCAATCAGCATGTCTTTTGCTTTTGGATTTAATATTTTGATTTGAAATGTCTCCATTACCTATTTTTCAATTAACGAATATAACAAATTGAAATGGTTAGTCAGCAATAAGGGAATCATAGTACTTCAGTATTTTCAAAAAATCATCGAGCTTCTTGAAGTCTAACTTATTTTCATCAGCATATTGCACGATCTTAGAATAATCTGTTTGCGAGATGTATTCGCGTATAAGATCATCATTGATCATTTTGTTTTTTGTCCTTACGTCATCATTGCTAAACCATGATTTTCTTCCGTCTTCTTTTTTTGTGCATTTAAAATATGGGAAAACCTTTCCATTGTCATCCAGAATACAAACGGTTTGTGTCTGTGATAATTCAAGTGATGAATTGTTAATGGAAGGATTGTAATATACCCCATTATTATAACCGCCTGGAGATGTAGCCATTTTTTCTTTAACCTCTGTTCGGTCTGTGCGTAGCATAATCGCAAAAGTTTTATAATCACGCAGCAATTCGAAAAACAACGGTCGCATAACATTGGTTTGCGGATCTTCATCTTCTAATGAGTAAAATATTCTTTGTTGCTGAACACGTTCGTCAAAAAAATCAAAGCCCAATACGCTTCGCGGACCGAAGGGTCTGGAATTGTCCCCATCATGATAGGCCAACACACCATTTCGATCGTTGAACTTAACAAGCCCTATAAGCTCCTCACCACTTGAGAGCATAATTTTTCCTTCTGACCATTCAAAATCATCTACTAGTGTGAGTTTATTGTTTGTGGCTTGAGCAATAGAAAGGAGAGGAAACAGAACAAGGAATATTAAAATCAAACGGAGATTCATAGTAAAGTATATCTTTAAGTTTTAAAAGTAGAAAAAGAGAATGTCATTCTTCGATATCAACAATATTTTCTTTCAGGTATTAGGCTATGCCATGAGCTATCTGGAATTTTTCAGCGTCATGGCGGGATTGATTGCTGTTTGGCTTTCGGCAAAGGCTAACATCTGGAGCTGGCCAATCGGTATCATTAATGTGGCGCTTTCTTTTTTCTTTTATTATCAGATTCAGTTGTATCCGGATATGTTTCTTCAGATTTTCTTTTTTGCTACCAATCTGATTGGTTGGTGGCGATGGGCTAATCCCAAACCGGAAGAAAAAGACAACAAGCTTGAACTGAAAGTGAGCTTTATGAAACCCATGCAATTCGCTTTACTTTTTATCGGAGGTTTAATGGGAACATTTCTGGTCGGTAAGCTGGCAAGCAATCTTCATGAATGGATTCCCTACTTATTCAACTTACCAAGCTCTTATCCGTATGCCGATTCCTTTATTTTGGTGATGAGCATAATTACAACTTTTCTTATGATCAGAAAACGAATTGAATGTTGGATCATCTGGATTGTAATCGATATAGTAGCAACTGTCTTGTATTTTATAAAAGGTGCTAAGTTCTTTAGTGTTGAATATCTTGTGTTCACACTTCTTGCTGCTTTCGGATTATGGAATTGGATTCGTGAATACAAATCATACACTGTTAAACATGAGCGTAATTCCTAGAAACTTTAAACCGGGTATTGTTTGGTTGATTTTGTCAGCCGTGGCATTCTTTCTCCCCGGATCGGCCTTGCCCGACAATGAGTGGTTTGGTAAAATTGAACTTGATAAAATTGTTCATATTGGACTTTTTGCCGTTATGGTTCTGCTCTGGAGCATTCCACTTTTTCATAAGCCTTTGCCGATACATCGACTCACCAGTCTGTTAATTCTTATCCCGTTTATTTTTTTCGGTTACAGTATTCTGGTTGAATTTATTCAGCGATTTTTTATTCCCGGTCGGTCTTTTGATTTGTTTGACATTCTTGCTGATGGAATAGGATGTGGAGTCGGATTTCTTTTTGTAAAACAGTATAGACGATATTGGGCTAGTTCAAAATGAAAAGGGGTCTTGTTATTGGTAAATTCATGCCGCTTCATAATGGTCACAATGCGCTGATCAATTTTGCAGCCGCGCAATGTGATGAACTAATTGTTTCAATGAGTTTTACTGAAATTGATCCTATCCATGCAGACTTACGTTTCTCCTGGATGAAGGAAGCTTTTAGTAATCAACCAAAAATTCAGATTCATAAAATCATCGATGACTTTGATGATGATACTTTGCCGCTTGAAGAGCGCACAAAGCATTGGGCAAAACGAATGCGTGAAGTTTATCCGGAGATACATGTTGTTGTTTCATCTGAGCACTATGGAGAACCGTTTGCTAAAAATTTAAATGCAGAATATGTTACTTTCGATATTGAAAGAAAACGTATTCCAGTTTCCGGAACACACATTCGGCAAAAACCTTTAGCGTATTGGGATTTTATTACCCCCATTGTTCGCCCATACTTTGTTAAGAAGATTTGTTTCTACGGGCCGGAGAGTACCGGTAAATCAACCATGGCAAAAAAAATGGCGGAGCTTTATCAAACTGAATATGTTCCGGAAGTAGCGAGAGAAATAATAACTTCAAATGATTTTACAGTTGATGACATTATAAAAATTGGACACGAGCAAACACAGCGGATTATTGACAAAACAAAAACCGCGAACAAGTTTTTGTTTTGTGATACCGACCTGATCACAACACAGATCTACTCTCAGATTTATTTGAACGAAGTTCCACCCGTGTTGTATGAATTGGAAAAGCAGATTCAATACGATGTGTATTTTTTATTTGATATCGATGTGAGGTGGGTTGAAGATGGCCTCAGAGATTTAGGACACAAGCGCGAAGTAATGTTTACAAAATTCAAGGATGAATTAGACAAGCGAAATATTGACTACATTTTGGTATCTGGAAATTTTAACCAACGCGAACAATTCATTATTAAAAAATTAGAGGAACTGATCTGAGCCAAAAGTAGATTTTGAAATATGTTGAAATAAAAGGATTTTAAATTCCGGAACAGCTACAGTGTTGCTGGTGATTGGCAGATGCATCTATAAGGGATATATACGACATGCGTTTATATTGCCGAATATATATGTGATATGCGCTTAGCCAGTTGCTGTGTGCAATGGCCTTTAAAAAAGATTGTATGAAATTAGTATTTGGACTTATCCTAATAACTACCATATCCTCATTTGGACAGACACTAAATCATGGAACTGCAAGGGTTGACAATAAAATGGTAAGTGCCCTTTCAACTCATATTGACAGTGACGCCATTGAGACGTTAATAGAAAAACTACGAAAGGAATTAGGACCTGAAGGAGAAAATAATGGTAGCGGAGTTGCTTGGACCAAAATTGAAAAGCCAAGTTGGACAAAAGATAAAGTGTCAATCCGGTTGACGATGCTTAGAGAAGGGGCTGAGATAATTGTTTTAATAAGTTGCGTGAGCAGTAAGGGGAAAGATTTATTGCGACCCAAGACCGATTCACAAATTGAGATAGTAAAATATTTTGAAGAAAAACTGACGAACTAAAGTGTAGACGTGCAAAGGCCACTGCACACAACATCGTGTATATGAGCATAGCAGTTGATGTTTAAGTCTTCAGTATTTTACAATTAAAGTGCCGTGTTCTTTGTAATAGTTTCATTGTTCAAACCCACCACTTGTGAACAACTTTCTATTTTCTGATCCAACAGTTGTTTGTCGGTATTCGAATGCGTGAGCTGTTCAGCTTGATGATAGTGATGACATGCTTCAATTTTATTTCCTGTTTCAAAATAAAAATCACCCAATGCAGAATGATAAAGATGACTGTGATCCAGTCCTTCTATTTTTTTCAATGCTTCTAAACCCTTTTGAAAAGAATCCAAATATGCCAGCGCGATCGCTTTGTTCATTTCAACAATAGGACTCGGTTTGATTTCTAATAAAGCCGTGTAGAGTCCATGAATTATTTTCCAATTTGTATTTTCGAACGACATAGCATCTGCATGACACGAAGCAATCATCGCTTCAAGATGGTATTCGGTAATGTCATCTCCTTCGGCTGAACGCTCCAGGTAAAATTTACCTCTCTCGATTAAACTTTTATTCCACTGCTTGCGATCCTGATCTTTTAGTAAAATGATGCTACCATCATGGTTCAATCGGGCATCACCTCTTGAAGCTTGAAAGCACATCAACGCCAACAGTGCGCGAGTCTTCGGCAAATCCGTTAATGTGTTTCGGGTTAACAGCAAACACAATCGAATGGCTTCTTCACAAAGATCTGTTCGAATTAATTGATCGGGATGTGAAGAATTGTATCCTTCATTAAACAATAAGTAAAGCGTGTGCAGCACGGCATCTAATCGACCCGGAAAAGTAGCAGGCGCGGGTGCGTCTAAACTTATTTTTTCTTCGCGTATTTTTTCGCGTGCGCGATACAATCGCTTTGTTATGGTCTCATCATTCGTGAGAAAGCTCTGCGCAATTTCGGAAATGCTCAGCCCGCAAAGTGTTTTTAAGGTAAGGGCAATTTGTGATTCATATGATATAGAAGGATGGCAACAGGCAAAGATCATTCGCAGCTGACTGTCTTCAATTTCATTGTCAAGAAAAAGTTGATTAACTGTTGGAGAGAGTGTCCATTCTGATTGAAGTGCCAGGCTGATTTCAGCATGAATACCTTCGTGAAGTTTTTGCTGGCGCAACCAATCAATGGCTTTACGTTTGGCAACTGTATATAACCAGGCTGAAGGATTTTCAGGAATGCCTTTGACTTTCCAAACGTTCATGGCTTTTAGCAGGGTGTCTTGAACAATATCCTGCGCAAGATCAAATCGTTGGAAACCCAACAAGCGCGTCAACACCGCGGCCATCTTTCCCGCCTCATGACGAAAGAGATGGCCGATCTGTTGATTTACCTGTTGCTCATGCATTCATAAATTTATGGAATTTCTATTTCGCCAGGATTTTCTTCTTCAGGAAAACATTCAACATCATAATAAGTGGCATCTTTAACAATCAAACTGTCCTTGTAGGTCAGCACTGTAACAATAGGTAATTCGAGTTTGACGCCACTGATCAGTGTACCCCGTGAAACAAACTCAACGATTACCTTATCGTCAGACGGATACATCGCAACAATTTCATCTTTAATGTCCGGAAAGACGCTTTGAAATCGGGCATACTTATCCACGGTCTGCGATCGTGATTGCTTGAGATACGTCTTGCCAAAAGCAGGGTCTAAAAACAATGCCGAATCGCTATAGTAATTCGCCATTACATCCCACCGATGTTGATTAAAGGCATCAAACATTTTTTGAGCGAGGACTACCTTATCGTTGTCTTTGTCAGGGACTGCGATAGTGTCTTTGGTTTCAGAAGGACTGCACGACAGCATCACCATGACGATCGCGGTAAACGTGAGTTTAGTTCTCATACTTTTACATATCAAATTTTTGGATCTCCCGAACTTCAACGGCTCCACCCAGTTCGTAATCAGGATAATCCTTTGTAAGGGCAACCGCATCGTCCAGGTTTTTTGCATTCACTACAAAGAAACCACCGACTACTTCTTTACTCTCAGCAAAAGGTCCATCGGTTACGGTCCTTTTCGCTCCCTTTACTGTTTTACCTCCAGGCAATAAGGCTTCGCCCGCAACATACCGTTGTTCTTTTGTGAGTTTCTCGATCCACTCAAACCACTTTTGCATGTTGGCTTGTTGTGCTTCTGGCGAAAGATGACTAGGATCGCCTCCGATAAAAATGAACATGTACTTTTCCATACTGTAAATGGGTTTTGGTTAAACATAATTTAAACCCTTGACGAATCAATCGTATGGATATGGACAAAAGAATTTTATTTTTTTTCAGAAGGCACAAAAAAACCTCCTCAAGGTTGAGGAGGTTTCATTAAATCTGATGTGAAGAATATCGTTTTACGCTGTCTTTCCAGAGCGGTAGCCTTTTTTGGCGTAATACAAGATGAACAAATAGAGCGGTATAGTTACCAGATAGGCAAGTTGCCTGTTGCTGGCATCTGCCATAGCTCCGTAAGCCAGTGGTACGAGTCCGCCACCCACAATACCCATAATCAGTAATGCTGAACCGATTTTTGTAAACTTACCAAGATTGCTGAGTGCCAGCGGCCAGATGGATGGCCACATGAGTGAATTGGCAAAGCTTAAGAGCACCATAAATCCGATTGAGATCCATCCATTGGTTAGCATGGCTGCCACAACGAAAACTAATCCGAGTATTGCGCTGATCGTAAGAGCGGTCCGTTGTGAGAGGTACTTGGGAATCGCAATAATCCCCAGTATATATCCAATACTTAAAGCGATCAAACTATAAATACCAAATTTACCTGCGGTTTGAAGATCGAATCCCTGATGCTGTCCATATAGTCCAATCGTATCGATGGCAATTACTTCAACACCAACATAGGCGAAAATACAGAAGGCGCCCAGCACGAGATGTGGAAATTGGAATATGGATGTTTTACCTTTTGCAACAGATTGATCTTCTCCACCTTCCTCCTCAGGATTAATTTCAGGCAAGTGCGCTTTAAGAATTGCTACTGCGAGCACACACAACACGATTGCCATGATGATGTAAGGTGTCACCACTCTGGATGCAAGGATATCTAACTCCTGAGCAAGCTCTGCGCCTTGAAGCGTTGCGATTTTTGCAGAAAGCACTTTCGTATCACTAAAGAGAAGTTCAACCAGTACGAAAATACCCACCATGCCTGCTACCTTATTGCAAATTCCCAAGATGCTGATTCGCTTGGCTGCGCTTTCAATGGGACCGAGAATAGTAGCATAGGGATTAGAGGCTGTTTGAAGAAGTGCCAAGCCTGTGCTTTGAATAAAAAAGCCAAGAAGAAATAGCGGGAAAGCTCTTGCGTTAGCAGCGGGAATAAAAATCAATGAACCCGCAGCCATAACCACCAATCCCAATGACATACCTTTTGCAAATCCAGTCTTTTTCAAAATCATGGAAGCAGGAATTGCCATGAAGAAATAAGAGCCATAGAATGCTACCGTAACATAGTACGCTTGAAAGTCGGTGAGTTGGCAAGCTTGTTTCAGGAAGGGTATTAACACGCTGTTCAGCCATGTGACAAACCCGAAAATAAAAAACAGGGCCCCAATGATGATCATGGGAACGATATACGATTTCTTATTGCTGCTCATGGATTGAATATAGGTTTAGTCTGTTTAAGGTATCAATTAATATCTACTCAATTTAGGGTGAAGTTTGGTCAGGCTTCCGTTTATCTAAAAGTAAAATCCTATTTTTGAAGACTTAGTGGAAGGCTACAAATTGAATTTCGACTTCATTTACACCTCTTCGGCATGTTCCGGGAGATCGTAAAATCCTCGAAAAATAAGAATGTTTGCGCAAACACCAATTATAAAATCAAAATAGAATTAAAACGAAACCCATGAGCACAGCAAAAAACCCAGAAAAACTCACATTACTAGTTTTAGCCGCAGGTATCGGCAGTCGTTACGGAGGTGTTAAGCAGATTGATGGCTTTGGCCCAAGCGGAGAAACCATTATGGATTACTCATTATTTGATGCCGTTCGGGCTGGTTTTACCAAAGTGGTGTTCATCGTGCGTGAGGAGATTCAGGAAACCGTAAAAGATATGTTCCTTCCAAGGTTGAAGGGAAAGGTAGAGGTTGAATTTGTCATTCAATCACTCGATAAATTAATTCCATCTGAGTTTAAAAACCCGGAACGTGTAAAGCCTTGGGGAACGGGTCATGCTATGCTTTGTGCCAAGGATGTAATTAAAGAACCCTTTGCGGTAATCAATGCTGATGACTTTTATGGTCGTTATGCATTTGAATCAGTAGCCAACTTTTTCAAGAACGAAACCAAAGGTGCACATGCCATGGTGGGTTATACTTTAAAAAATGTTTTGTCTGAATATGGAAGTGTATCGCGTGGTTGTGGTGATCGTGATGCTGATAATAATCTGATCTCTGTTGTTGAACGCACCACCATCGTAAAAGAAAACGGAAAAATTATTTCGAAAGAAAAGGATGGCGATTTAGTAATGGATCCGGAGACTCCAACATCCATGAACTTCTGGGGATTCCACCCAAGCATTTTTAGTTACACGGAAGAGAAGTTTATTGAGTTCTTAAAAAACAGTTCAACAAATATCAAAGCGGAGTTCTTTATTCCACTTTTCATCAACCAACTTATTCAGGAAGGTAAAGGCAGTGTGAAGGTAATTTCAGGAGGGAATGTTTGGTTTGGTGTTACCTATAAGGAAGATAAAGAAATGGTGTCTTCAAAAATTATGGAATTAGTAAACAAAGGTGATTACCCAATTAAATTGTGGTAGCCAAATCGTTTTGTGAATGCTCAAGCACATACTCAATTCATTAAAACTAAAGCCCAGTCATTGGGCTTTAGTTTTTGTGGTATTTCCAAAGCCGAGTTTTTAGAAGAAGAAGCGCCTAAACTGGAGGAGTGGTTGAAGCGCGGTTATCAAGGTAAAATGAGTTACCTCGAAAATCATTTTGACAAACGACTCGATCCTACCTTACTTGTGCCCGGTGCAAAATCCGTTATCAGTTTAGTGTATAATTATTATCCCGAAAAGGATTTAGCAAAGGATAGTAATCTTAAAATTGCCAAGTATGCCTATGGCGAAGACTATCATTATGTAGTTAAAGAGAAACTGAAATTACTCTTTCAGGAAATTCAAGATGAAGTAGGAGAGGTAAGTGGCCGCGTGTTTGTTGACTCGGCACCAGTATTGGAGCGTGCCTGGGCAAGCAAAAGCGGTTTGGGCTGGGCAGGCAAAAACAGTTTGTTACTCAACCGTGAGTTGGGCAGTTTCTTTTTTCTGGCAGAAATTATTCTTGATCTTGATTTGGAATATGATGGCCCTGCAAAAGATTATTGTGGCACATGTACGGCATGCATAGATGCTTGTCCAACAGAGGCTATTCCACAACCCTATGTAGTGGATGGCAGCAAATGCATTTCGTATTTTACAATTGAACTTAAAGAAGAAATACCGGCAGACGTAAAAGGTAAATTCGAAAACTGGATTTTTGGTTGCGACATTTGTCAGGATGTTTGTCCGTGGAATAAATTTTCAAAACCAAGTTCTGAATCACGCTTTCACCCTAACACAGATTTAGAAAAAATGAACCCGCGGGATTGGGAAGAAATTACCGAAGATGTTTTTGAAAGACTTTTTAAACGATCAGCAGTGAAGCGCACTAAACTCGAAGGACTAAAACGCAATATCCAATTTTTAAAACCATAACGTAATGAAGAAGATTATTTACCTCGTTGCCATTGTCGTGCTTTCTACTTTAACAGCAGCAACATTTTCAGAGAAAGGTAAAAAACCGAAGCCTAAATTTCAGCGCATAGTAGCGTTTAAGTTTAAGGCTGATGCATCTGATAATGCACGTAAAAAACACATGAAGGAATTTGAGGTATTCGCAAAAGGACTAAAGCAAGTATTGTCGTACAGAGCTGGCAAAACGGTAAAGGGAGAAAGTGCGGACGTAGGCGAGTATGATGTAATGCACTATATCACCTTCGAAAAAGAAACGGATATTATAGTGTACGATGAGCACCCGTCTCACAAGAAATTCATTGAAGAAAATAAGGAGAGTTGGGAAAAGGTATTGGCAATTAATGGCGCAATCGAGTAGATTTTAGGAGGTATAAAGGATAGCAATTGGCTGTATTGACGTTGAGTTCGGTCGGTTAACTTCCAGATTCTGACTAAAAAAGTAATATTGTATTGATTTTCAAAGAGCTACAAACCAAAACCAATTATCAGAGAAAGCTGTAAATACTGTTATCTTTGAGCAAATATGGCCATCGACATTCTTATTACCATTGCCCTGGTTTTCCTAAATGGGTTCTTTGTAGCGGCAGAATTTGCCATCGTTAAAGTAAGGTCTTCGCAGATTGCCATTCAAACGGGCACAGCTTCCAAGCGCGCATCAAAAATTATAATCGACAATCTTGACGGGTTTTTAGCCGCCACCCAATTGGGTATTACCCTTGCCAGCCTTGGTTTAGGCTGGGTAGGCGAGGATGTTGTATCGAAGATTATTTTAAATACCATTCACGGATTAGGATTTGAGTTAACAGAAGAGTTGGCGCATCGCATTGCCTTACCCATTGCTTTTACGGTGTTAACGGTAGCCCATATTGTGTTTGGTGAGTTAGCCCCGAAGACCCTGGCCATTCGTTATCCCACCTCTACCACTTTATTTCTAGCTATTCCATTAAGAATTTTTTACTTCATATTCAGACCGTTTATCCGATTGCTTAATGGCTTCGCTAATTTAATCTTAAAGCTTTTTGGGATTAAACCAGTAAGTGAGCGTGATATACATTCGGAAGAGGAATTGAAATTAATTATAGCGGAAAGTGAAGAAGGTGGAGCAATTGAAAGTAGTGAGCGTGAATTGATTCAAAATGTATTTGATTTTGATGATCGGATTGTGAAGCAAATTATGGTGCCCCGCATGAAAATCTCACCGATGAACATCAACATTTCTTTAGAAGAAGCTGCTGCTATTGTTTTTCGCGAAGGATATTCACGTTACCCGGTCTATGATAAAAGCCTGGATGAAATAATTGGCATACTGTACGCAAAAGATATTCTTCAACATTTTGTTGAGAACTCAGGAAAGACTTTGGCAGAGATTGTTCGTAAGGCGTATTACATAACGGAGAATAAAGCAATCGATCATTTACTGCGGGAGTTTCAGAAGAAGAAAGTGCAGATGGCCATTGTGATTAGTGAGTATGGAGGCACAATAGGTATCGTTACTTTAGAAGATATTCTCGAAGAACTTGTAGGAGAAATTCAGGATGAGCACGATCATGAAGTGCAAATTGTTACCCCTGTAGGTAATGGATATGAAGTGGTTGCTACATCTCCTATTCGGGATATTAATAAAATTATTGAACCGACTTTTCAGGAGTCTGAGGAATACGAAACGTTAGCAGGATTATTATTAACACAAAAACCTTTCGATCTGAAAGAAGGTGAGGTAATTGAAGCGGACGGGTACAGAATTAAAATTTTGAAGATGAACCGCACTTTGCCAGAGTTGGTCGAATTAAAAGCGTTGACTACAGAGAAGAAGAGTGAAAATTGAGATCTTTATAGATGATCTCCTCAATTTTCCGAGAATCTAAAGTTTAAGCCATCCTCTCACGTCATTATCGATAACGATGTGGCTGATAAGAAATTCATTCTTGTCATATATCAAGTACCCTTCTAACTGATAAATTACGGGGATACAAGAAACGACCGTTTTATTTTTAAAGCTTTTATTGCCAATTGAAAATCGATTAATATTTCCAATCTCATCGCCTGTAAAGAGACTGTTATCAAGCATTATTCTGCAATTCTCTTGTTGCATAGGGTATGCATGATCAGGAACAAGTTTTAGATAGTCGCTTCCATAAAAGTAGAATAAGCGAGATTCGGTTCGGGCTTTTATTACCAAACTATTCTGAATTGAAACTACTGGATATTCAATGGTATTCGTAAAACCACTTGTAATGTACGATGGTGAATGGGTAGTGAATCGCTCTGTAAAAAAGATACTATCATTTCTTTCTATAACATGAAGCACCAGCGTGTCACGCGTATATCGAAAGTTTTTATTTGGGTTGCCACAAGTTGCAGTGTATTCTACGAAATAAGATTGCTGACCGTTCTGAGGCATGGATAGATTAACTGGATTTTCAGTTATAAAAGGTTCGATCTCCTCACGATTACATGAATAGTTAAGGCTGCATAGTATGATTACAAACCAAGAAATCTTTCTCATAATCATGATAGACACACTCACTTAATAATCGGTTGTAATCAGCAGGCATATTCTTTTGCTTGTTGGTTGTTATTCATTTCAGAATTTTCAATAAAGCAACTCTACTTATTTATGGATGAGGCCTTCGTCATACTTTCCGCCAATTTCACCGCCTCATACGCATTAATAATTCCACCTGAAATACTAAGTTGATTAAACGATACTCTATCAGTGCTTCCGGGCTTTGTTACTTTTAAACCATCAAATTTGCGGGTAGATTGGTTTAATATTTCTTTTACTTGTTTTGCGGTAAGATCAGGAAAGTATTCAAGCAATATAGCGGCAACACCAACGGCAACCGGACACGCCATGCTGGTTCCCTGCAAATCTTCATAGGTGTCGTTTGGCGTGGTGGAATAAATCTCTACTCCTGGCGCGAATAAGTCCACTGATTTTTTGCCGTAGTTTGAAAAAGAACCAACAAAATCATCATCGCTTCCCCATGAGGAGGCACCAATCTCTAACCACGCATTTGCCTGCTTTCCGTCTTTGTAAGTACGCATTGGGAAATTTGCTTTTTTATCAAGATCATCGCCATCATTGCCGGAAGCATGGATCAATAAAACACCTTTTGCTTCTGCATACTTTACTGCTTTATCGACTGCTTCTTTGTTTGGTGAGAATGATTTCCCAAAACTCATATTAATAATCTGTGCACCATTGTCGGTAGCATAAAGAATGGCGTTCGCAATATCTTTATCGCGTTCATCTCCATTGGGTACCGCACGCACAGACATAATTCGCACATTATCGGCAATACCTTTTATACCGATGCTGTTGGTTCGGTTTGCACCTATTATGCCCGCCACATGTGTTCCATGTTTTGCATCCGGTCCTTCAACATCGTTATTCCCGTATCCTTTTTCATATAGATTGTTGGGATCATCGCCTACAATAGTTCGCGAATTGAAGTCAAGACTATATCCATAGGTAATAGCAGTTCCGAAATGATCAACGGCTTCTTTTAATTGAATGATATACGATTTTAATTCTTCTATAAACAAACCTACCTCTATGTCATCACCAACGCTCTCGAGTATTTTTAACAACGTCTGTTTAGCGTATAGAATGTTTTGGTCTGTTGTGGTTATAGCGGTTATAGAAGATTTTGTAACGGGTTCTCCATTTAGACTCAATCGGATAATACTATCGCATGAGGTAATTATTGTTAGGGCGTTTTCATACAAACTATATTGTTGTTCATACTGTTCGAGCTTTTCTTTGTTTGCTTTATAGTCACGTTCGTATTTGAACTTTACTTTTTTCCAATGCTCATATTCAACTTTACTTTTCTTGTTTAATTTTTTGTTTTCGATGCTTTCATATTTGGGTTTCAAGCGAGCATATTCACGGGTTACTTCATAGGTATCTTCATCTACGTTTCCATTTTTTCCGCCAATAAAATTCCAGCCGTGAATGTCATCGATATATCCATTCTTATCATCGTCAATACCGTTGTTCGGAACTTCATCAGCATTGGTCCAGATAATATCTTTTAAGTCTTCGTGCTCAATATCAATTCCGGAATCGATTACAGCAACAATTATAGTACGTGATGGTTTTCCGTTTAGAAGGGTAGCATAAGTTCGATCAGCACTTACACCTTGAACGTGATCGGTTTCGGGATCGCGTAAAAACCAGTCTTTTGAAACAGCCGTAGTATCTTCCTGAGCGAAAGTAGGTATGGCATACAAAACGATGCCGAAGATTAGAATGAGAAAGATGATTTGTTTCTTATGATGAAAAATGATCGCCATGATAAAATTTTTGAAGTCTGGTGTTTTTCCGAAAGATAATGTGGCAAAAATTACCTTTTAATAATTTTAGATGGATGGTTCCCTAAGAATATGTAGAAAGTTGGTAAATCTTACTTCGGTGACACATCGCACAATTCTTAAAAGCGAATGGATTTGGTTTGGCTGATCTTTGTATCACAAACCACTACAACACTATGATTCTAATATTTACTTCCTTTCTCGCATTTTTTGGAATGATCTTTTGGCAAGTAGGCAAACTGAAAGAAGCTGGTGACGATCAGTGACTGAAGGAGCAAAATAAAAGACTTATTGTCCGCAGATTGCCAAAAAGCCGTTAATCTCAGCAATTATTAACTCTTGGGGAGCTATGCCATATAGCTGTGAAAAATAAGTAACTTTACTTGCTTATCCCCAAATAATATGTTCAAGTCAAAGTTAATTCAATCGTTGGGCATCCTTGTTCTGGCATTGACTGTTCAACAAAGTATTGCCCAGGCTCCCCGCATCGTCATTAACCCGATGGGGCACTCAGCCAAAATCCACAATCTTTTATTTACACCCGATGGAAAGAAGATCATTTCCATTTCAGAAGACAAAACCATTCGGTTGTGGAATTCTGAGAACGGGGAGATGGATCGGAAATTTGAATCGCAGATTGGTGATGGTCCTGAAGGTATGCTTTATGCCTCTGCCCTTTCTCCTAATGGGAAATTATTAGCCGTTGCAGGATATAAAGTAAACTCAGAAAAGGATAATTATATCATCATTATTGATGTTGAAAAGGGCGTTCAGGTTAGCACTGCTATTGGGCATACGGATGTTATTCAAGGTTTAAGTTTCAACGGTACAGGGACATACCTTGCCAGCGGTGGTGCTGATAATGCAGTGAAAATATGGCAAGTGGATAATGAGCCAATCTTAAAACTGGTTACGACCCTGCCAATCCCTTCACCCGTTTCAGGTGTCTCTTTTAATTCAGCTACGCAAGATTTAGCGGTATCGCATGAAAGCAAAGATATTTTGGTTTTTGGTTTAAGCGGTCTGGTTAATGGCACAACAAAGTTCCAACCACGCGTTTTGAAAAAACATAAAGATATAATCGATAAAGTTTCGTACTCACCAGACGGAAAGTATATGGCGAGTAGCAGTCTTGATAATGTTCTTATTTTATGGAAAGCCGATGGAAGCGTTGCAAAAGAATTTGATAAGATCGTAAACCCGATTAATGCCATTGCCTTTTCTACTGATTCTAAAATATTGGTGGGTCTGGATGTTACAGGTAAAGGTATGAGTTGGAAAGTGCCGGAAGGGGCAAAGTTTACCGATTATGAAGCACATGATAATACTGTGTTTAGCGCTGCTTTCTCGCCTTCTGCCAGTGGAAATTATATGGTTGCTTCAGCGGGAGGAACAAACAATGAAATATTGTTGTGGAATCCCATCAGTGGTTTAACTATACGAAGAATTAAGGGTAAAGGCAGTGCGATTCAGGATGTAGCCTTTGGTGATGGGCTCAATCTTTTTATTGGCCGGGAAGTGGCAAAAGACGACAAACCTAAGTTTAAATCAAGCTTTGATTTTGGTTCTTTAACGGTTAACAGAAATCCACCGGTCTATCATTCTCCATCAAAAGACTTCAACAAAGAGCTGGAACAACTTAGTGAAAATGCAATTGAACTGCCAAAGGGAAAAGTAATTGAAACCGATCCAGGTCAAGACGGAAGGATACTCGATTTTCAAGGCATGGCCGATGGAGGTGTAGTAGTGGCGAGCGATTTCTCATTAAAAATGTATGATAAGAACGGCTACCTCAACAAAGAATTTGTTGGACATTATGGTGCTGTTCGATCCCTTTCAATAAGCAGTGATGGAAAATATATGGCTTCTGGTGGCGAAGATCAATCCATTATTCTGTGGAAGCTTTCTGAAACAGGCTATGCACCCAGCATTCGTAAGACATATGAAGGCTTGGGAGAAGATTGGACCAAGTTTTTTGATTCTTTACCAATGGATTCAATTACCTACGAACCTTCAAAGGATGCATGGAAGAAGGTAATTGATTACTTAAAATCGAATGGTGATAAAACATATAAGAGTCTGGAGACAACCTTTCATTCTTTAGGTGAAACGGTTATCCCGTTTGCTACCTTGTTTGTGACGGAAGACAATGAATGGGTATGCTGGACACCCAGAGGATATTTTTCATGCTCATCTGCCGGAAGCCAATATTTCGGATGGCATGTTAACAGGGGTATTAAACAACTGGCTGATTTTTATGCAGCTGAACAATACTTTGAACTTTTATATCGTCCGAAGCAAATGGCGAAGGGTATCATTCAAGGCAAAAGAGTGGAAGATATTTTACGCGAATCAGGTGAACGCATTTTTGATCTGAGTAAAACACAACGTCCATCGGCTGCATTTTTTGATATTAATCCAACCTTGCGATCAACCGATTTGCTTTGGCATGATAAAGGGAAATTTTTCACACAAGCCAAATCCATACCGCTTAGTGTTGAAGTGTTCGATGGAGGAGGAGGAGTTAAAGAAATCAATATTTATCAAAATGATAAACTCATTATCAGCGATACAGCAAACTTAAAGACAAAAGGGGAAGATGATAAAATTACACGAACCTACGCTGTGGATATGGCGAATGAGAATAACGTTTTTAAAGTTAAGGTTATTAATCTTCAAAAAATCGAGTCGCGGGCAGATGATATAGAGATTGAATACAAAGGTGAGGCCATTGCTACATCGGTACTTCACGTGTTAACAGTTGGCATAAATGAGTACACCAATTCATCCTACAACCTGAACTACGCACAGTCAGACGCTCAGGCATTTTTAGAGAAGGTACAAGAGAAAGGTAAAACGATATTTAAGCGGGTTAATCCGGTTGCCATTTATGATAAGGATGCCACCAAGGAAAATATTATGAAAGGCTTTAAAGCAATAGCGGCTGCAGCTAAGCCAGAAGACTTATTTATTTTCTATTACGCTGGTCATGGTACAATTGATGAAGATGACTCTGATCAATTCTATTTTGTGCCTACCGATGTAACGAAACTATACGGTGATCCAAAGCAGCTTCAGTCGAAAGCAATCTCCATGACAGAAGTGCGTGAGATGTTCACACAGGTGAAATCACAAAAATTATTGATGTTGCTGGATGCTTGTCATTCGGGAGCAGCACTAAAGAATTTTAATGTTCGCGGTGCAGCAACAGATGAAAAGGCAATTGTTCAGTTAGCACGCAGCACAGGTATCACTGCGATTGCTTCCAGTGGGTCGAAACAATTCGCTACCGAGTTTCAAGAATTGAAACATGGTGTATTCACATATGCCTTGCTGGAAGCCATGGATGGCAAAGGCGATAACGGTGATAAAAAATTAACCGTAAACGAGCTTAAATTCTTTATGGATGCTCGTGTTCCGGAACTTACCAAGCAGTATGGTGGAACGGCACAGTACCCAACAGGATACATTACGGGTAACGACTTCCCGATAACAGTAATTGAAAAATAATTTGATCGTCCTTAAAACAAGACAAAATAAAAAGACTCGAATCGTTCGGGTCTTTTTATTTTAATATGGGATGAAACTTTAAGCAGACAGTCCGTCTGCCAATAAAATTACTTTGTTCTTTAATACTTCTACAACACCACCGGTTATCACCAGGTTTTGAACACCTTCTTTACCTTTATACTCCACGTTACCTTCTTTCAATAAACTGATCAGTGGAGCGTGGTGATCTAGAACTTGAAACGATCCATCAGAACCAGGAAAAGTAGCAGATGATACTTCGCCTTCAAATACTTTCTTTTCAGGTGTTAATATTTCTAAATGCATAGTTTGATTCGTTGATGTGATAATTCGTTGATGAGGTAATTATTAAATCAACTCATCAACGAATCACCGAATTAATTAGCCTTTTGCTTCTGCCATCATCTTCTCGCCTTTCTCAATGGCTTGTGCCATATTACCTACAAGGTTGAAGGCCATTTCAGGAAGGTGATCGTATTGACCATCCATGATTGCGTTAAAGTCTTTGATCGTATCTTTAATATCAACCAAAACACCTTTCAAACCAGTGAAGGCTTCTGCTACGTGGAAGGGTTGAGACAAGAAACGTTGTACACGTCTTGCGCGGTGAACCACTTGTTTATCTTCATCAGACAATTCATCCATACCAAGGATGGCGATGATGTCTTGTAATTCTTTGTAACGCTGAAGAATGCTCTTCACACGTTGCGCACAATTGTAATGCTCTTCACCAACGATATCCGCACGAAGGATACGTGAAGTAGAATCCAATGGATCTACCGCAGGGTAAATACCAAGCTCGGAAATCTTACGGCTCAATACGGTAGTAGCATCCAAGTGAGCGAATGTTGTTGCAGGAGCAGGGTCAGTTAAGTCATCGGCAGGAACATAAACGGCCTGTACCGATGTGATCGAACCATTCTTAGTAGAGGTAATACGCTCTTGCATTAAACCCATTTCAGTGGCAAGTGTAGGCTGATAACCTACGGCTGATGGCATACGACCCAGAAGAGCCGATACTTCAGAACCTGCCTGTGTGAAACGGAAGATGTTATCAACGAAGAAAAGAATGTCTTTTCCTTTTCCTTGTCCGTCACCATCGCGGAAATATTCAGCAACCGTCAAACCTGAAAGGGCCACACGAGCACGTGCTCCAGGAGGCTCATTCATTTGTCCGAATACGAAGGTTGCTTTCGAATCTTTTAATTTTTCCTGATCTACTTTAGAAAGATCCCAACCACCTTCGTGGAGAGAATGCATGAATTCATCACCATAATCAACGATTCCTGCTTCAATCATCTCACGAAGCAAATCGTTACCCTCACGCGTTCTTTC
>DAIQPD010000249.1:0-5571 GCA_036787535.1 Chryseolinea sp. | reverse complement strand
TGAGCCAGCCTTGTTCGATCGTATCCACAAAGTAATGCTGCCCGGTGATTTTATTGCCATGCGATTAAGTGGTGATATTGTAACAACAGCATCTGGATTATCAGAAGGTATGCTGTGGGATTATCAAAAATCCGCACCTCCGAATCGTTTAATGGATTTATATGGATTTAATTCTTCCATCTTAGCGGATGTTGTTCCTACCTTTTCCATTCAGGGAAAACTCCAAAAAAGTGTTGCTGATGTTTTGGGATTAAAAGCAGGAACACCAATTAGTTATCGTGCAGGCGACCAACCCAACAACGCGTTTTCATTAAATGTATTGAAACCCGGGGAAACTGCGGCTACAGCCGGAACATCGGGCGTGATATACAGCGTGACTGATAAAAATGCATTCGATACGAAATCGCGTGTAAACACCTTCATCCATGTTAACAACAAGACAGAAGGTAATTCAGATGAACATATTCGAAATGGCGTTTTGCTTTGCATCAATGGAACCGGAATTTTAAACAGTTGGCTGCGTAAGAACATGAAGAGCAGCGGTGCTATGCTTGATTACGTATCCATGAATGCCATTTCAGCGGAAGCTCCAATTGGTTCGGATGGATTAGTTGTATTACCTTTTGGTAATGGTGCTGAGCGCATCCTCGAAAACAGAAATATAAACAGCTCTTTCCAGGGATTGAATTTCAACCGACACAATCAATCGCATGTTTTCCGTGCAGCACAAGAAGGTATTGTGTTCGCTTTAAAATATGGATTTGATATTCTTCAGGGAATGGGATTAAAATCGCAAGTGATCAAAGCCGGAAATGCAAATATGTTTTTAAGTCCGCTTTTCAGAGAAGCCTTTGTTAACACCATTGGCGCACGATTGGAATTATATGATACGGATGGCGCCAAAGGTGCTGCATTAGGTGCTGGTATTGGATGTGGAGTCTACTCCTCTTTCGAAGAAGCCTTTAGTGGTTTGAAAATGATTCAATCTGAAGATCCTGATAAAAACAAAACCGAACAATATTCAAATGCTTTTGCTTCATGGCTACAACATGTAGAAAAGCAATTATAGATTTTACATTTTCAGCTTTACACTTAACAAAACAAAAATGAAAACTACCGGAAGCAAACCCTACTTTAAAGGTATCGGCCGCATTAAATTTGAAGGGCCAGAGTCAGACAATCCATTGGCATTTAAGTATTACAATCCAAAGCGCAAAGTTGGTAAGAAAACCATGCAAGAGCATCTCCGTTTTGCGATTGCCTACTGGCATACCTTCTGTGGAACCGGTGGCGATCCGTTTGGTGGCGGAACAAAAGCATTTCCATGGTTACAAAGTGATGATGCCATGCAACGCGGATATGATAAGATGGATGCCGCTTTTGAATTCATGACGAAAATCGGAGCACCATTCTATTGCTTCCACGATTACGATTTAGTGGATGAAGCACCTACCTTAAAAGAATCGGAAAAAAGATTATCAAATATAGTAGCGTACGCCAAGCAACATCAGAAAGATAGTGGTGTAAAATTATTATGGGGAACTGCCAACATGTTCTCGCATACGCGTTACATGAACGGAGCATCAACCAATCCAAACTTTGATGTGGTTTGTTGGGCTGGTGCACAAGTTAAAAATGCGATTGACGCGACAATAGAGTTGGGTGGATCAAACTACGTTTTCTGGGGCGGTCGTGAAGGATATCTTAGCTTGCTTAACACTAACATGAAACGTGAGCAGGAACATTTGGCAACCTTCTTACATATGGCACGCGATTATGGCAGAAAGAGTGGTTTCAAAGGAACGTTCCTTATTGAACCTAAACCAATGGAACCAACCAAGCATCAGTATGATTTTGATTCCGCTACCGTTATTGGATTCCTTCGCGAACACAATTTGATGGATGACTTCAAATTGAACCTGGAAGTAAATCACGCAACATTAGCGCAACATACCTTTCAACACGAGTTACAAGTTGCTGCAGATGCAGGCGTGTTAGGCAGTATGGATGCCAACCGTGGTGATTACCAAAATGGTTGGGACACCGATCAGTTTCCAAATAATTTATATGAACTGACTGAATCTATGCTCGTAGTATTAGCTGCTGGTGGCTTCAAAACTGGAGGGATTAACTTTGATGCAAAGACCCGCAGAAACTCAACTGATCTTGCTGATATCTTCTATTCACACATTGGTGGTATGGATATGTTTGCACGCGCATTGTTAGCGGCTCAAGCAATTATCGACAAGGGCGAATACAATGAATTGCGCAAGCAACGCTACAGTTCATTCGATTCAGGCAACGGTAAGAAATTTGAACGTGGAAACATGACATTGGAAGCCCTTCGCAAGTTAGCGCATACGAATGGCGAGCCAGAACAAATCAGTGGCAGACAAGAGTACTACGAAAATCTCATTAGCAAATTCATTTAAGTAATATTTCCATTGAAGTAAAAGACACCAGCTTGAAATCATGCTGGTGTTTTTTTTTATTACTTGACTTGAATTCCAAGTGCCGTCAATGCACTTTGTTTGTAAGCCCTACCAAATGGCAATAACATTTTACCAATTTCCACTCCATCAGACGAAAGCGAGGTGACTTTCCTAACTGAAACAATAAATGACCGATGAATTCTAACAAAAGAGTTTTTCGAAAGCTTCTGCTCAAGCGTGCTAATATTCTCTCTTGTTATTAATATCTTATCAAGCATATGAACCTTAACATACTCATCAAGACTTTCAATGTATAAAACATCTGACATCAATACCTTATGAATTTTTCGATCTACTTTTATATATAAAAAATCTTGAGCATCTTCTCTTGTTTCTGACACAGCCGGGATCTTCACCGTCTTTCTATCAAAAAATTTGTTGACCGATTTAACAAATCGCTCGAAAGAGATTGGCTTAAGTAAATAATCAATAGCCTCCAGCTCAAACGCTTCAGGAGCAAAATCTCGAAATGCAGTTGTAAAAATAATAGAGGGCGGATTCTTTAGGGTATTAACAAATTGAATTCCGGTCACTTCGGGCATTTGAATATCAAGGAAAATAAGCTCCACCGGTTTGTTACGCAAAAGGTTAATTGCTTCAATGGCATTTCCACATTCTCCGACCAGTTCCAATCCTTCAATTTTAGAAGCATGAGAAGTGATTAGTCTTCTGGCCAAAGGTTCGTCATCAACTATAATGTATTGAAACTTCATTTCTTTATATTCAATACTAAGTTAACATGAAATTCATTTGTTTTGCTGGAGTCAACAATCAGCGAATAGCTTTCTTTGAATAACAAACCCAATTGGCTCTTCATATTCTCAAGTCCGATTCCATTTCCTGAGATCTTATTCTGCCAGCTATTCACAATCGAAATATTGATCTTACTGTCTTTGCAATCAATGTTCATTCGTATCCATGATTTTCCAGCTACTGGCATTACACCATGTTTAAAGGCGTTCTCAATCAGGGTAATTAAAATCATGGGACCGATCGTGCAGTCTGGCTCTTCGTTTGAAAAGTGAGTAGTGATTTGAACTCGGTCTTCATACCTTAACAATTCCAAAGCAATGTAATTTTGAACTTGTTTCCATTCTGCTTCAATCGGTACTAACATTGTTTTTCCAGAATGCAATACATAATCCAATATCTCACTTAACGCCAGGATAGCAGCAGGAGCTTTTTCAGATTTCTCTGTTGTTAAAAAATAGAGATTGTTCAGTGTGTTAAAAAGAAAATGAGGATTGAGTTGTGTTTTGAGAAAACGAAGTTCAGCTTCTACCTTCTCTTTCATTAAAAGCTGATAATCCTCCTTTGATTTGCGCCAGTGTAATACCATCTTAATGACCATTCCCAGAAATACTACCATTAATAGAGACGTCATCAGAAAAAATATGTCAATAGAAGATGGGCTCATGTTTTTCATATTGACACCCGCCATCACGATAAAAGTGATAAGGGAAATCATCATCTCAAAAAAGATAGAGGCAACTATTGTATATACAAAGTAAAGAGCAAAAAGTCCGTAACGTTCTCGCATCAGGTAACGCGGCACTAAAAAGTAGTTTAAAAAATAAGTTGCTGCTATGGTAACAGGCATAAGCAACCCCACAAAGAAAAATGTCTGAAGATAGTTACTGTTTTTTCGGCCAAAGAATACCACATAGAACGCCAGAATAAATAGCCAATAAAAAAAATGAATCACCCATCGTTGTCGGGTAAACAGGTATTCTATAAAGTTCTCCAGGCGAGTCATCGAACTACATAGTTAACAAAAAGGATGATTTCGAAATAGAAATCAGGTTGAACAGATGCAATTCATACCCTTTCAACATAAAGGAATCCCCTTTCGCCAAAAGTATCCGGGAATAAGGAGTATCCATATCATCGATTCGCATTGGGCAGAAAAATAAATAATGACTCAAATAACCTTTTACACTTGCCAATACAAAAACAATAACTAAATTTTAAACTTATGAGCTTATCAGAAACTTACGTTCAAGGCGGAGTACCCTTCATGCATCCCATCACCCTTACCTTCATTGCTAATCTTATTGTGATTGTAATGGTGATCATAAAGCTAATTCAGAAAAAAGACGTGGATGCAAAATGGACGGAAGCCATTAAGCATCTAGGGGGTTTCGCTTTGGTGTTAGGAGCTTTCGGCACAATAATGGGATTTTATTTTGCTTTTAGTGACTTGGAAAGAATGACCGAGACACTTCCACTCAGTGTAATCAGCGGTGGTGTAAAGGTAGCACTTATTACAGTTCTGTATGGACTGATTGTACACGTTATATCCCTCCTTGCGTATATCCTCATTAAACTATTTGGCAAGACTCAATAAATCTGGTGGTATGTTATCTATCTCTTTTATAATGGTGATCAACCTCGCACTCATTGCATTCGCTGTTCTGTGTGTACTCAAAAAGAATGATGATTCTTATCGAAGAGATATTATTAAACATTTTGGAATGTTGGAGCTCACCTGGAGTATGTTCTCACTGATGTTGGGCATGGCTGTAATATTTTCAGTCTTAGAAAGCACAACAGAGAATTTATCATTCTTAAAAATAGCAGGAGGCATCAATACAGTTTTGCTGGCAATTCTATTTGGGTTTGGAATGCTTCATCTATTTTTCTCTGTCATTATTATCTTTAGACTATCTAAAAATGGAAGTCTATAAATGAAAAATCCCAGGTTATTCGTCTGGGATTTTTCATTTTAAATGGTCATTGATTAATTATTCTTATTCACCTTATCCATAAACATGTATCGCGCATCGTCTTTTGCATCAATTGCTTTTGATTGAACATCGATGATCATCACGGGTGGTGTGGTGTCTGTCGGTTCGGCTGCGGGCCACTGCGGTAAAGTACCTCCATTTGGGTCTCCTTTTATGATAAAGTTCGCAAAGTAATTCAACATGTTTTCCGATACTGCATAATCATCTTTCGTCCACGCATAGTCTTTAACCAGATCAAGATTACCCATGCAATATTCAATTTCGCAGGCATGAGGTGCACCGATGGGTTCGGGCATTTTAAAACCGCCTTGCGTTGTTCCTCCTGCTAAACC
>DAIQPD010000248.1:0-5672 GCA_036787535.1 Chryseolinea sp. | reverse complement strand
CATCATACGAGCACCCATAGGTAAACCCCTTCAACATTGGGCTGCTGCTTCAGCATATGTCTTTCTACCTTCCGGATGGTTGGCCAGGCCGAGATAATTATTTAAACTCCAGTTTAAAACGGTTTTGCCATTAAATTTCATTCTTGGCCCAATTTCACCCTCTAGTTTAGGGAAGAAAAAATAATCATCTGGAAGGTGTGAATACTTGGCCAAAGGACCCGCTTCCATTCTTAGCTTATCAAATAGATCTACCATTTTGCTTTATTGATTAAAAACTTCGCAAAACTAATCAAAAAAATGCTTCCAAATAGTCTCAAGGCTCACTTTGCCGCCTTGCATTTTATCATTAGCATTACGTTTTGAGACTAACGAATGGGGAAAATTCAAAAGATACTAATCGCCAACCGCGGAGAGATTACGCTTCGCATTATGCGAACGGCTCGCGAAATGGGCATAAAGACTGTAGCTATTTTCAGTGAGGCTGACCGAAATGCTCTCCATGTTCGCTATGCGGATGAAGCCGTTCTGATTGGACCACCTCCATCCTCTCAATCTTACCTGGTCATTGATAAAATCATCGCGGCTGCCAAGCAGACTGGCGCAGATTCTATTCATCCTGGGTATGGATTTCTATCTGAAAATGAGGACTTTGCGAAACGTTGTGAAGATGAAGGTTTAATATTCATTGGACCCTCTGCAAAGGCAATTGAATTGATGGGAAGTAAACTTGCAGCCAAAGCAGCCGTGGCTAAGTTTAACGTACCACTTGTGCCTGGAACTGCAGAGCCGATTAGTGATGTATCAAAAGCAAAGAAGGTAGCGCGAGAAGTAGGGTACCCAATCCTTATTAAGGCGAGTGCTGGTGGCGGAGGAAAAGGTATGCGTATTGTCGAAAACGAAGCGAGTTTTGATGAACAAATGGAGCGTGCCACGAGCGAAGCGAAATCAGCTTTCGGTGATGGATCTGTCTTCATTGAGAAATACATTACAAAACCAAGGCATATCGAATTCCAAATCTTTGGTGACAAACAAGGAAATGTAGTTCACCTCTTTGAGCGTGAGTGCTCAATACAACGAAGACATCAGAAGGTAGTGGAAGAAGCACCATCCTCTATTCTCACTCCTGAAAAAAGAAAAGCCATGGGCGAAGCTGCTATTAATGTAGCAAAGTCGTGTGGTTATTATGGCGCGGGTACCGTTGAATTTATATTGGATGATAACCTTGAATTTTATTTTCTGGAGATGAATACGCGTCTTCAGGTTGAGCATCCGGTTACGGAAGAAATTACAGGGCTTGATTTAGTCAGACTTCAGATCAGAGTAGCAGAAGGTGAGTCATTACCATTTGTTCAAGAGGATTTAAAAATGAAAGGGCACGCTGTTGAGGTACGCGTTTACGCTGAAGATCCAGCAAACAACTTCTTACCCGACATTGGAACATTAACTACCTACAGACGACCCCAAGGTCATGGCATCCGGGTGGATGATGGTTTTGAACAAGGCATGGACATTCCGTTTTATTATGATCCGATGATTGCAAAGCTAATCTGTTATGCAGAGAATCGTGAGGATGCTATCGCTAAAATGATTCGGGCAATTGATGAGTATGAAATTACCGGATTGGAAACGACTCTCGGATTTTGCCAATTCGTAATGAAGCATGAAGCTTTCCGCAGTGGAAATTTTGATACGCGCTTTGTTGAAAATTACTTCACTCCTTCTCTTTCAAAACCAGAACCGGTTGAGCTTGAAGAAAAGTTAGCGGCTGTATTGGCTACTACATTAATGAATGGAACGTCTAGCGCAAAATCCAATCCTTCTGTGGCAGTATCTGAAAGTAAATGGAAGAAGCGACTGAAAGTCTAATGATCAATATCTCGCAGATTGAAAGGCATGCAGATTTTCACAGAAATAAGAATTGATTTTCCATTGCATTGATCTGCGTAAATCTGCGGTTGGGATTTTATCTGCGAGATCTGCGTGAAAGTGTATTAAACCAGCTCGGATAGTTCAATCCACCTCAATGTCTTCGCATCAAGACGCCCTCACAAACGCAAAGGTAAATTTTGGCTAGAAACAGTCACGGGCAAAATGCACAACCCTCACTCTCAAAACCAAACCAGTGCTTACTTGTGGAATAAATATGGCTACCCGCGGACGGTATGGTCAAATCCGTGGAGTGTCAGTATAAATTCGCGGACGGTATGGTGCTTTCTTATAAAGTGTTTGGTCGATTTCGTGGAGTGAATGAGTGAACTTGTGGACGGTACGATGGATTTCGCGGACGGTTTAAATGAATCCGTAAACTGTATGGTGCTCACATGCTGACTGAATGGTGGATTTCGTTGAATATTTACGCATACATATTGATGATTGGCGCGTACTTGCGGAAGGATTACGCAGAGTTGTTCTTTTCCAGTACATACCTGCTGAAGAATTAGACAGTCTTGTACTTTTTCAGCGCATCTGTATAGAATAATGAGATACACACGCTCCTTCCCAACACATACTTGTTGACCGTTTAGACAGTCCTATACTTTTCCAGTGCAGACATGCGAATCGCTTAGACAATCATGCGCATTTCCGGAGCAACCATGCCTACTGTTTAGCCATTTCTATTCACTAACGGATAACTATAAGCAAGCGAGGATCACAAGCGTACGCTTTGTGCCAGTTGGTTGCATTGGTTTTTACTTAAACACTTCTAAACCAACTCCGACAATTCCATCCACCTCAACGTCTTCGTATCAAGATCCTTTGTAATACGCTGAATTTCTGAAGCCCACTTTTGCAGTTGCTGGTGATCGTTAGAGCCACTGTTTATCAGCGAAGTATATTCTTCTTTCTTCTTCTCTAGTTCATCAATCTCTGCCTGAAGCTTTTCGTATTCCTGTTTCTCTTTGAAGCTGGCTTTTTTCTTATCCGTTGATGCTGTTTTCTCCTCTACTAAAACGGGTTTAACAGGCTTTGCTTCACCAGCCTCTTCCTTCTCCTCTAACCACGTACGGTAATCTGAATAGTTTCCATTAAACATCCGGATGTGACCATCTCCTTCAAAAACAAAAAGCTGATCAACCAGGTGATCCATGAAGTAGCGATCATGTGATACAAGCAATAAGCAGCCAGAGAATTTCTCAAGGAAATCTTCCAACACGTTCAAGGTATCGATATCAAAGTCGTTAGTAGGCTCATCCAGAATAAGGAAATTCGGATTCGTAACCAGAAGCTTTAACAGTTGAAGACGCTTCTTCTCACCACCGCTTAACTTGCTGATATAATTGTATTGTTTCTCGGCTGGGAATAAGAAGTTTTCTAAAAACTTAGAGGCAGAAATCTGTGTACCATCCGCCATCGTGATGAACTCAGCAATCTCCTTTACTTCTTCAATTAACCTGTTAGCAGGATTCAACGCAATTGATTCCTGCGTAAAGTATCCATACTTGGTTGTTACACCAGGCCAGATTTCTCCTGAGTCCGGTTTTAGTTTTCCGGTGAGCATATCTAAGAAGGTAGACTTCCCTGCACCATTTTTACCAACTACTCCAATGCGATCATTTTTCTTGAATACATAAGAGAAGTCCGTAACGATTGGAAGCTGTCCATACTTCTTCGAGATGTGTTCTACTTCCAAAATCTTTCCACCCTGACGGGCTTCTTTCATATCCAGTTCAAGCCTGTCTTTCTTAATATCCTGTGAGGCTTTCTTTTCTATCTCGTAATACGCCTCAACACGATATTTAGCTTTTGTTCCGCGGGCACGTGGCTGACGTCTCATCCATTCCAATTCCTTCTTCAGAAGCAGTTTGGCTTTCGATACCTCAACCTTTAACATCTCCTCGCGATCATTCTTCTTTTCAAGGAAGTAAGCATAGTTACCTTTGTATCGGAACAACTGACCACGATCAATTTCAATGATTTCAGTGGCTACATTATCCAGAAAGTAACGATCGTGAGTAACCATGATTAAGGTAATGTTCGCACCGGCCAGGTATTTTTCTAACCATTCAATGGCGGTTAAATCCAGGTGATTGGTAGGCTCATCCATGATGATGAGATCAGGCTCTTGCAATAACATTTGCGCAAGGAAGATGCGCTTCTTTTGTCCGCCCGAAAGTTGACCAAAGGTTTTATCAATATCCGGCACACCGAGCTTTTCAATTACCTCGTGTACTTTAGCTTCGTAATCCCAGGCATTGAGATCGCTCATTTTTTCTAGCACAGCCTGCATTCTTTCAGAAGATGTTTCAGGATGGTGAATACAATCTTCATATTCCTTCACCACTTTCGCGATTTCGTTATCATCGCTGAAAAGAACGTCCTTCACAGAAAGCTTTGGATCAACCTTAGGTTCCTGCGTTAAACAGGCTATCCGGATACCTTCACGTGTGCTTACTTTTCCGGCATCGGGTGCAATTTCTCCGGTTAAGATCTTTAATAAGGTAGACTTACCCACACCATTATTGCCGACCAACGCGAACTTCTCGCCCTTCGAAATTCCGAGAGAAATATTCTGGAATAGCCATTTATCATTGTATGTCTTCGCGACAAGTTCTGCAGAAAGGTAGTTCACCGAGTAGTAATTTAGGGCGCAAAGCTACTCGAAAAATGAAGAGGATTGAATAAACTCGCAAACAAAGCGGGAATGAATGAATAAATGGAAAGACTAAATGATTGCTAATGTTTAACGAATAACAATTTAAGATCACTAATTAACTATTAACAATTTCCATATCAGCATGTTGACTCTTCTTGATAAAGCAGAAAATGCAGATGCCCAGCTGAAGGGAAACGATTGAAATGACTGTAAAAAGTAATTCCATAAAGAGGGTCTTTTTATATTACAAGATGAATTTATCTCCGAAACCAAAAACTCCTAGATATCAACGGTTTAAGTGACACTACTTACGGTGATCAATCAAATGGCTCCACAAATGGATTTAAGAAAAGAAATACTCAAAGAGCATTCAAAAACGCAGGCACATAAACTAGCTGATTATGTAGGCGATAGTACATCACGATTTAAACAACTGGTCGATGTCTATCTTGCTGGCCCCTATCGTGTCACTCAGCGGTCGGCCTGGCCATTGGGTATTATTGCCGAGCACCACCCTGACTTGATTATCCCCCATCTAAAAAAACTAATTGACTTCTTATCCAAGCCTGGCATACACGATTCGGTGAAGCGTAATACCATGCGCATTCTTCAATTCATTGATATACCTAAGAAGAATTATGGCCAGGTAACAGAACTTTGTTTTGAATACCTACAAAGCAGAAAGGAACCCATCGCAGTAAAGGTATTTTCAATGACCGTACTTTCTAAGATAATAAAAGATGAGCCTGACCTCAGGAATGAATTAAAGATGATTATAGAAGACCAAATGCCTTATGCCACAGGTGCCTTCACTTCGCGTGGACGAAAGGTATTGAAAGAAATTGATATGGTTTCAAAGGGAACAGTCAAAAGATCGTTGTGATCATTCTCAATTATTGATACTTTGATCTGTTTTATGACTCCCCGCGATTAATGAGGAATTTGAAAATCTTTACAAAATTATTCATCTCTCATGCCACTGTTGGTTTGGTAGCCATACTGGCGTTATCTGTTACATTCTATTTCTTGATTAGTAATGCACTTGTACAAAGAACACTTGATCAACTTTCTTCTATTA
>DAIQPD010000045.1:0-26245 GCA_036787535.1 Chryseolinea sp. | reverse complement strand
TATCAATATTCAGTTCATAATGAGTATAGTGAAAATGTAACGCGTACAATGATATTCATCACACTGACCTCTGCTAACGTCTTACTTACATTAGTAAATAGATCTTTTTACTACTCCATCTTTACCACACTGATGTACAAAAATAATCTTGTATTAATAATTATAGTGGTTACGATAGCTTTAACCGCACTGTTACTCCTCATCCCACCGTTCACTCGTTTTTTTATGTTTGATGCGATCAATGGGTTTCAGCTTATGTTGAGTATCGGTACAGGCTGTATTAGTGTGATCTGGTTTGAGTTTGTGAAAGGATTCAAAAGAATTAGTGATAAAGTTTAGAAGACTTCGGTTATATAGGTAACAGAAGGTATCGAAAATGTTCAGAAAGCCGAAAACACCAATGTGTGCAAGAGATAGATGATTTGATTCTGGCAAGAAATTATTGAAGATCAGGTAACGGTATAAACTAGTTACCTTTTTTATTTCTTCAACCACGCCAGATAAGCCATGCCGGTGAGTATGGAAATGCCAAAGCTAATTAAGGTACCAATCAAAATATATTCTGTAAGCTTTCGGTCCCTGGGCTTTTTCAAATCACCAAAACGAAATATTGATTTGGCTGCGAGCAAAAATCCAATCGGCTCCCATCGACCACTGACTACAAAAACAAAAACGAAGAGCCTTTCTAAAATGCCAATGTATTTACCGGCATTTTCCAGCGAATCACTTGTCTCTTCTTCTGTATGCGGAGTCCACTTGCTGATGAGCATGCTGGTTAAATAGGAGGTAGGTATTGTTAGAAATATCACCATTGTGGCCAACATGAAATTTTCATCTGTAAAAAACGAAGTACTGATTTCGATGCGTCCCTGATACCAGCTAAAAATCAAATAAAGAGAAAGAATGTGTAAAGTCTGATCGGCCATAAAGTAAATGGTTCTGTTCTCTTTCTTTTGCAGTATGAGTTTCAGAGCATCAATTATGAAATGAACAAATGCGATCGTGGCTGCCCACGGAAGAAAGGCCCAATCCCAAATCAAAAGCATAATCAATACACCATGCAACAGTACATGCAGATACAATTGGTAAGCGCCTAATTTTTTCTTCTCTTTTGCTTTTACCCAGGATGTTGGCTGAAGAAAAAAATCGCCCAGCAGGTGCGCGAGTATTAGTTTTATGAAGACAATCATTTTAGTTCAGCCAGTTTGGTGCGATACATTTCCATCAACTCTACAATTTCATAGTAGCATGCTCTCTTAAGGCGGTTGCTTATGGCATTTTGTTTTAGACCCAATAGTTTACCCAATGCCTCTTGCGATTTATCAGGATGTTGCAAGGCCACATGCATGGTTTCGGCCGCATTAGTCGTCCAGCTATCCATCGTGATGAGTGCTAACTTGAGATACAGATTCATTTCTTTGTTAAAGTCAGTATTGGCACTTCGGATCGACAGATTGAGTTTAAGTTTTTTCAGTTCTTCCACCAACTCGCCCGAATATACAAATGCACTACCATTTGATTCGGTAATGCTTTTCGTGCTGAATGCCTTGTCGCCAATACCAATTGCCATTCGAACATCAACACCCTTTAGTGATTTCATCGCTGCTTTTATCTGAATAGCTGCTGCCAATGCATCTTCATTCGATTTTATTTCTACCTGAAAACTATCGCCACGATAAATCTCCCACTGCTTGGGACTCTCTCCCCATTTAGCCAACTCTTTCTTCAGCACTTTCAGCCACGTAGCATTTTGCGTCTTTCTGGAATTGATGATGTCTCCGGTAATTACACTGATCATAAGTTCATTCTTTCTGTTGATGTTCATTGAAGCCTTTGCATTCCATTCATTCAAAAATGAGATTGGTTTAGAAACTTAAAACAACATCGTTAGGCTATTCAAATATATCATAGAATTCCGTGATAAACCTAATTATCACACAATTACGTGATAATTAGGTTTATCACACTATTCGATGATGATTGCGAGACCAGCGAGGGAAAAACAGTCTTGAGCCGTCCTATTCAGCTTTCCATAGGTATTGATTAACCGCCATTTTGCTGAACCATCAACGGTGAAGCACGCGATTTACCTGCAAGCGGGTGGAATTACTAAGCAATAGATGCTTCACTGAAAATATTAAGATCGGGAATAAAATGGTAGCTTTGTGCGCTTCCTTTTGTTTTGTCGGAGAATCACCTCCCCATGATCCACTTTGGAAACACATCATTAACCTAAAATACCACACATTAAAAATTATGGCGAAGTCAAAAGAAACATGGAACAAAAAGGAAACTGAAAAGAAGAAGGAGAAGAAGAGAAAGGAGAAAGAGCAGCGCAAAGAAGAACGAAAGGCTAACGCCAAAGAGGGAATTTCTTTTGATGACATGATCGCCTATGTTGACGAAAACGGAAATATATCATCCACACCGCCAGACCCGACAAAAAAGAGAATTATAAAGGAAGAAGACATTGAAATCGGGGTGCCGAAACAAGTCGATATGAAGGATGTTGACCAAACCCGTAAAGGAAAAGTTACCTTCTTTAATGATTCGAAAGGCTATGGTTTTATTAAGGATCTGGATTCACAGGAAAGTATTTTTGTCCATATAAACGGATTGGTTGATGCCATTAAGGAAAATGATAAAGTAACCTTTGAGGTTGAAATGGGCATGAAGGGTCCGAATGCCATAAAGGTTAAGGTAACGAACTGAAAGTAGAAATTAATGATCGATGGTAGTAGCGTGAAAATCCGGCCATAAAAGGCAACACCCACTTATTGTTGATTCTGTATTCTGATTAAAATGCAACGTTCCATATTAGCTGCGTCACTTGGTAATGAAATAATCTTCAGTGCATCCAGAAGCAGTGGAGCAGGCGGGCAGAATGTTAACAAGGTAAATACCAAGGTTACTTTAAAATTCGATGTAAAGAATTCTCAATACCTCTCTGACGAAGAAAAGGAAATTATTCTAAAGAAGTTAGCAACACGTCTTACCAATGATGGTGTGTTAGTGATGTCTTCTCAGGAGAAGAGATCGCAACTTCAAAATAAAGATGCGGTTGTTCTGAAATTAGAAAAGCTTCTCGCGAAAGCCTTTGAGAAAAAGAAAGCCAGAAAAGCGACCAAGCCTTCAAAAGGATCAGTTCAAAATCGAATTACTGAAAAGAAACAACAATCAGAAAAGAAGCAGTGGAGGCAGAAGCTTTAGTTTAGACATTGCATCGGGTTTACAGATTAAAATGAGTCATCTGAAATAGGTAATCAGTAATCAGTAATCGGTTATCAGTTTCCGGTCACCGATTACCGATTACGTCTCAAACTTTTACAAAGTATCATATTAATTAATTTTACTACGGTTGAAATCAATTAGCATATTAGGCTGTGGTTGGCTTGGGAAATCATTAGCGATAGACCTTATTAAGTCTGGTTATCGTGTTTTAGGATCGACAACACAGGAAGGTAAGTTGGGTGAGCTTAAAGCGCTTGGCATCAAACCGTTTCGGATGCAATTTGATCCGGATCTTTCAGGTGCCGATACAACGTCACATCTTGAATTTTTTCAAGTTGATACCTTAATCATTAGTATTCCACCAAAACGAAAGTCAGGGCAGACCGATGTTTATCTGGAGCAGATCTATAATGTGGTTAGCGAAATTTTAGCAGGCAGCATTACAACGGTTTTATTTATCAGTTCTACTTCGGTGTATTCGGATGGTGATCGAATGGTTACAGAAGCCGATGCAGATCTTACTTCGTACTTAGTACGTGCCGAGAGCAAACTAATCTCACAAACTAAATTCAAAACAACCGTGCTTCGGTTTGGTGGTTTGGTTGGCCCCGGCCGACATCCGGGAAAATTTCTTGCTGGTAAGAAGGATATTAAAGGGGGTATGCAGCCGGTTAATGTAATTCACCAGCGCGATTGCATTGAAATTATAAAAGCGATTCTTCAGAAAGAAGCCTGGAGCGAAGTGTTTAATGCCTGTGCTGATCATCACCCTACGCGATCAGAATTTTATACGAAGGCCTCTACTGCTTTGCGTCTTGAACCCCCTCAATTCAACCAAGAAGATGAAAGTAAAAACAAAGTGGTGATCTGCGATAGACTAAAAGCAAAATTGGATTATCGTTTTATTTACAACAATCTTTTCGAGCTGCTTGATTCTTTTGATTAAAAGAAAGATGAGATTTTGAGATAGTAGGCATTAGTCTTTATATCCTGTAATCAATAGATTTCATTGCTTACCTTCTAAAGCAACTTCCAATCCCTTAGTGGTGGTATAATATTTAGTAATCATGTTTGGCACTTCCCATGCCAGCATGTTGTCTTCTTTTAAATATTCCAAAAATTTTTCAGTTACACGGGCAAAGTGTGCTTCATGTCCCTCTTTATATTTTTCAGGTATCACAACTTCCCAACCTTTATCTGATTTTTTTAATTCAACACCAGCGTATTGTGATTGAATCTGTTTTAACTTTTCGCTCAATACCTGTTCATAGTTTACATCATGGTGAACAGGTTCTATATATAAGGTAGTCTTGTATTGTTCTTCAGCTCCTTGCCGGATAACCAGATTGGCAAGCGTACCGCGCATGATTGAATAGTGTGTATCAGTTGTTCCTTCGGGTGCTTTGTATTTCCAGATTACCGAGGTGCGCGCATGAACATTGCGGATGGTATAGTTTATCTCACCATTGCAATACACCTGTAGCGTTGAATCATTTACCACTTTACTTTTAAGGAAGTCAGGAAAATCTTCCAGTTTGGTAATGGCTTTAAATTCTGATAAGGTAATATCGGTTGGCCAGCGTTTAGCAGAATGTATAGCGATTTCATTTTTATAATCAATAACTTGTTCCGGAAAACATTCCCATTGAACTAAGTCCACCAAATGGGTCATTACATCTACAATACCTTCACCTTGTTGAGAAGAATCTAAGAACCATGCTGGTCGCGTGAGAACACTACCTGAAACATATTTATAAAAATGATGCACACTTTCTTTTGTGATTGCTGGATTCTCTGGTGTTCCTTTTTCAAGTTGCCCAAATACCTCAGGTATCAACGACAGTTCTCGTTGAAGGATCGTGCTGATTTCGAATCGCTCCGTCATGATGTCGTACAATACTACTTTGTTCTTCTTAGCATCTTCAAAGGCATACGTCAATTTTTCAAAGTCTTTACTATCAATTACCATGGGTTTATCAGCCAACACGTTAAATCCATTTTGTAATGCCGTTAAAATATATTCAGTCTTCTTTTGATTGTTTCCGGAGAGAACAACAACATTACCTTTCTTCTCTTCAATCATCTTTTCGAAAAAATCGCTGCCTGTGTACACTTGCTCTTTCCAGTGTGTGGCGTCCTCATTTCGTTTATTATAACTCTCAATTCTGGTCATATGCAATTGCAAATCGCTTCCTGCAGGAGCATAGACGTGTACGATTGAGTCAACATCCGCATACATAGTTTTCTGAACCAGGGCTGCATGAAAATGACCCGGGTCTACCGTTATTAGACGAACAGATTTAGTTTTCAATTCGGTGGTGCTTTTGGTGCAACTAAAAAATGCTAAAAGTATTAATGCAGCAATAGGTAATTTTTTCATTTCTATGATTATTCGATTATTCAAATTGAAATGCAAAATATGTACATGTACTTGTTCAATCACTATTTCAATCTATACTTTTCGCGCTGCGGACGAGCCAGCATTTTATTGGCTTCCTCGTCATTTTTAAATTTCTCTGTTGCAGGATCCCAATATACTTTTCGATTCAGTTTCATAGCAATGTGATGAACCAAACATGTTGAACAGGAGCGATGCGCTTCTTCTACAGGAGCAATAGTTTGTTTATTATCCCGAATACTTTCAAGCCAGTTGCCATGATGATCTGTACTCACCATAAAGCGAAATTCGTTTGCCTTAATAGTGGAGGTAATTATTTTCTGATCACTTGCATCAAGTGGTTTTGAACCATCTGCATTTACAGGATCGCTAGCGGTTGCCTGATAATTTCCACGTGTTACGAAAATCCATCCTTCACATCCTTCAAACTTAATTCCGTTTGGAAGTTCATTGCTTACAATCATTTTCACACCATTGGCATAGAGCGCTTCGGTTCTAAAAATTCCATGAACATCCCACAATCCTTTCGTAGGAAACTCAGCATGTCCCCACACTTCAACCGGGCCTGAGCGTTCCATCCCCATTCCCCAATGTGCCGAGTCAACATGATGCGAACCCCAACCGGTAATCATACCGGCACCGAACTGTTCGCAGCGTAACCACCCTGGCCGATCATATCCTACTTGCGGATGCACTCGCTTTTCAGTGTAGTAAACATCAGGTGTGGATGCGAGCCAGAGATCATAATTCAGGTTCGAAGGTATTGGCATTTCAATTTCTTCATCACCAGAGGGATCACCTGGCAAACCAACATATACTGTTTTCAATTGTCCTATACGACCGTTGCGTACCAGCTCGGCCGCATACCTAAATTGTACGGACGACCGCTGCTGACTTCCAATCTGAAATTTCACGCCACTCTTTTGGACCACATCGCTTACAAATCTTCCTTCTGAAATGGTGAGCGATGCGGGCTTCTGCATATAGATGTGTTTCTTCGCCCTCGCTGCAGCGACTGCAATCATGGCATGTGTATGATCGGGTGTGCTGATGATCACTGCATCGATATCTTTATCCTTGATGAGTTCGTTGTAATCGTGATACACTTTTACACCGTTGAATGGTTTCCCATCGCGCTTCGTGTAAAAATCATTCACCAAGGTTTTACCTTCCTCTGCTCGCTTTGTATCTAAATCGCAAACAGCTGTTACCTGTGCAAAGTCGTATTTCCAAACTCCGGGCAAATCATGTCCACGCGAAATCCGACCGGTGCCGATGGCTCCGATATTGAGTCGATTGCTGGGTGCATTTTTTCCAAACACACTTGATGGAACAATGGATGGAAAACCGATGGTGGCTGTAGTAAGCGCTGCCGCTTTTACAGACGACTCAATAAATTTTCTTCTTGAAATGCCGGTTGTTGATTTTTTTGTTGACATGGCGTGATGTTTTTGTAACTCAATTTGTTTTGATTGTAATTTTTGGTGGGGCACTGTAGTGTTGCCAGCCGCTCTCTGCTTTTTCTTTGGTAAAGTGTCCATTGAAAACAATGAACCTATATTTCAACGTATAGGTATTGCCTGGCATTAACAACCAGTCTTTTGTTTTGGTAGGAGCAAACATGGCAAACATTTCTCCATTGTTTGAGTTCTCAGGCCAGATGCGTAAAGGTTCAGGATGATTATAGTTTGATGGATACGACATCATTACCGCGCCACCATAATCAGCATCCAATGCTCCCTGAACAATACACCAGCGCGCTGTAGTGCCATCGGCTTCCTTACGCGTTTTTCCTTCAGAAGTAAGTACTTCGCTATTCTCTTTGTTCCATTTTTCTGTGGCGCGCCAACCGAGCCCGGCATAACGATACTCCAAAATTTTGAAAGGACTTTCGCTTGCACAATTCATTTGGATTGTAATATCAACAACATAGTAATCTTGATTGGCTTTAGGTTGAAATACACGAACGGTTTGTAATTCATTCAAGGCTACCTTCTCCGTTCCATTCTTCTTGAATGCAACATGTTCGTGAACCGCCTTAAACTCGCCATACACAGCGCCATTGGTAACGGAAACAAATTTGGCAAAACGCACTGTGCCCTTCTTGTCTTTAAGATTCCAAAAGTCAACCGTATCGCCTTCAAACAAAACATGGGTCCATGGATTCCATACTCCATAGTGATGATAATGGTCAGGTGCCTGAATTCGAGTGAGCGATTGACCGTGTGGTGTCCATAATGGATGTATGAATCCACTTCTTCGAAAAGCAGTGTCAATATCTTGTGGTGGATAAACGGTTTCGAAATGGTAGCGAAGTAAATTTTTATCAGTACTTGCAATGGTAAGCATACCATCCTTTTTGGTGATTCCTACAGGAGTGTGTTTTGATGGTGCACCTTTCGTCAATTCGTACACACGCTTATTTATTTTTTCATTGTCGGAATGAACAATCCAATGAAGTGTTCGATGCTCACCATTTTCAATTTGAAAAGGCACAGGTATTTTTTTTGCTCCCTGAACTTCAACTAAATTTAAAAGAGTATCTGATAATAAAGTTATGTTATCGAGGTTTATGCTTACCGGTTCTTCTACTCCGAAGGTAGGTCTGGATAGTTCTACTTCCAGTGTCGCAATTTTTTGTGACAGACATGGGTTAACCGAAAACAAGGTAAAAATGAATACGTAAAGAAAACATTCTTTCATGATAGTGGATTTAAATTACAATTCAGCTTAAGATCAGGCTGAAGTTAGCGGAGCAATGTTAAAATACCTACAACAAAAGTTTTAAAGGTTATAGAAGGTTTTGAATTATAAGAAGTTTATTCAGTCACACCTATGATCACTCCAAAGTTCCCATCCAGTTGCATCCAGTTTTCCTGAGGTAAATAAGTGCGCGAAACAAACCCGTCAAGGTAAAGGGCATTCGTACACCCCATGCTTTTAAAGAATTCGGCAAAGTCATAGAAATTAACTTCTTGCTTCGACATGGCAAACAGTACAGTATTATCAGGAAGAATGCCTACTCCATTTCTGATATTTAAATTGCTTGACCCTTTTATAAAGGCTTTGTGTATTTCTCCATTAATGACCAACATGGGTCCCGATTGAGTAGCAAAAGTAATTTGATCATTTTCTACAAACTCCTTTGTTTGACAAACTACCGCTTTATTACTTTTTGTTAAATAGAAAACTCCGTTTGGTTTCAGATAGAAATTTCCTGCGCCCGATGCCGTATCGAGGGGAGTTATTCGTAAACCATTTTCAATAAAAATTCCCTGAGGGGAATTATCTTTTAGATACATCCCACCATTCATAGCAAATTTCAATTTCTGATTTTTTGCCTCCACGAATGATTTGAGATTTTGAATACTTTTAAAAATTTGACCCTTGTCGTCTTTCCAATACAATTGGATGCTTTTCGGATCGGCAACAAAACTTATAAACCGTGCGTCTTTTTCTTGCTTTTGTATTGAGCCAATACTGAAGTATAGAAAAGTAAGCCCGGCAAAAAGTGTATTTTTATTTATCATTGAGAACTATCGTCCTGAACCATTTTATTAACCTTGGGTTGGATTATCCAAATACCAACAGGATAAAACCAAATCATAAAAAATTCTCCTGCAAAGTCAGAAAATGTTGTCTCTCTCTGTAGTTCAACGGTTTTAAATGTCTTTGCTACAAAGTACAAGGAGTAGAAAATGCAGAACATTGAAAATAAATGCAAAGGAAAAATAATTCCCATTATACCTCCTAACAGTCCAACATCAGGTTGATCTCCGCCTTCAATTCTTTTAATTAGTCCGCTCATTGCTGTTTCAATTCCGATTGAAATTAAAAGCATATAGGTCATCGGTATGAAGAATAATACTTTGAATTTCTTTGTTTTCATTTTCACTCCTGCAGGCACTTTCTTCTGCAGTCCGATAGCAATTGCCCAAAACCAACCGAAAAATACTCCTATAAAGACGATCATTAGAATCGGAAACAGTCTAAAGTAATTAAACATAAAAGAAGGATCTGGTTCTTTTCCACTACCGAAGCTGACTAACATTGATCCCGTCATCACAAATTGGAAAATCATAGGGATACCAAATGTCAAAAGAAGCAACTGCCAGTGCTTAGCTTTTAAAAATCTTTCTGTAAACGTCATATTACTGTCTATTTATTTTTAGCTTGTTCACTAACGCTTAGCCATAAGACGTATGCAGGTAAATACCTACATATTTGTCCCACGGTGCCAACGAAATTTAACAGCACACACTTTAAGAACCTACGATAGCATGGAAGCTGTTGTTGGGCGCTGGGCGTTTCTGCAATCTCGATTTCTAAAGGGTCTTTGTCGTCCGTCAATGCAAAGTCTCATGTGCCGGTGTCGTCTACGTCCACACCGTTATTCATGTCAGTCGTTATAATTTTTTCTCTTTTTCCTTTCTCCAATTTTGTCCACGACATAAATCACAAGTTTCACGATCTTGTCAAAGAATATAATAAAGACTATGGCCGCAAAGATAATTAGGAATCCAGGTCCTCTGTTTCCGGATACAAATGCGAGCGAATTGATATAATTGTCCAAGTAACTTTATCGATAATCTTTCCAGGCGCCTTGCGCCTAACAACTGGATAGCTGCAACTCATTGCATCTATTTCATTATTTGCCTCTCAATATAGCCGTATGCCACAACTTATGCAAAGCATAATGGCACATCAAGATCAGATGCTTCAATAGTATCATCTCCTTTTCGGGCTTATGGCACCGTGCAATCTTTCTGATTATTGGGTTTTAATTATAATCAAAATTAAATAAAGCAAAGACCACTGGCAGGGTTGTACTTCTTGCTGTATTATTGAGGTCTGAAAGTTAGCGTACCTATGCGGATAATTTGCGTTTTAATTGGCTTGATTTGGGTTCATACAACTCTTGCTCAGGAGTCTTTAGTTCAATACTCTGAAGTTACCTTCACTTCACCTTTTGAAAAAAAGGTTCTGGATGATCATTTCCTGAAAAGAAATTCGGATATGTTCGTTCTTTTCATGGCAAACGGTGTATTGCTTACGGAGGCTACCATTGAGCAAAGCAAGTCAAGATATTTTTCTCACCTCAAGTCTTTTGAGAATGAAAAGTTTCAGTCGAAACGAAATGACAAAAAGACAAAATTGATGTATGATGATATTCATCAGGTCTTCCTTCAGAAGTATGAAGTCAAGAGTAATTTTGAAGATGTTTTCTATAACGGTTATTTCAACTGCGTTTCAGCATCAGCCTTGTATGCTTTGGCTTTTGAAAAATTGAATGTGCCGTATGCTATTAAAGAGGAGCCTACACATGTGTATCTTATTGCATATCCTGAAACGGATCGCATCATGATTGAAACTACTTCCCCGCTCGGTGGATTTTATACCATGGATCAGGCCTTTAAGCTGAACTATGTAAAAATGTTAAAGGATCAGAAACAAATCAGCGCAAAGGAATATGGGTCACAAGACGTAAGCACACTATTCGATAAACATTACTTTCAGGATCAGCAGAATATTACCTTAATGAATCTGGTTGGAATTCAATACCAGAATGATGCATTGTATAAGTTAGAAGAAAACAAAAATGAGGAAGCATTTTGTCAACTCGAAAAGGCATACCTATTTAATCCCAATAGCAGGTGTGGATATTTACTTCTGGTTGCCGGAACGAAGGTAATGGAAAGCCGGAAAGCAAAGGACTCTTTGCACGCTACCTATTTAAGTAAATTATCGCGCTATAAAGATTATGGAATTACCTTGGAGATGGTTCAGAGTGAATTTATGAGTGTTATCCAGCAGCTATTGTATACGGAGGGTAAGAAAAGTGAATTGGAAATTTACTATCGACAATTAGAGAAAGGTATCACGGATGTTGAAATAAAAAACGAGATTGCTTTTCTCTATAATTATGAGAATGGCCGGATGCTTTACAACAAAGCGCGGTACAAAGAATCATTACCTTATTTTAAAGAAGCCCTAAGCCTTAAGCCCAAGCACGTAGATACGAATGCCGCATTACTTGGCGCTTTGAGTCAATCGTTTAGAGGAAACGGAAACAATCTTGCCTTGTTGAACGAACTTCAGAAGTATGCCGATCAATATCCTTCTTTGCAGGAAGATAATGTCTTTAATACTTTATTCGCATCTTCAATGGCCGTACAGTTTAATCAGGAGTATAATTTAGATCGGCCAGTGGAGGGCGAGAAGTATAAAAAGCTTTTCGAAGATTATTTTGCAAAATACAGCGACTTAACACTTGATAATAATTTAGTTGGACAAGCTTATTCGTCAGCTGCTGTGTATTATTTCCGAAAAGGACAGAAAGCAAAAGCCAAAAGTATTATTGCGAAAGGTTTGGAGTATGCACCGTATAATTATGAGTTACTGAGAAGACAACAAGTTATAAACAACGGAAATTAATAACGATTCTCAATGGCTACATTGTAGTTGCGTTGCGTAAGATAATAGTTTCCCTGCACGGTCTTTACCTTTGCAATGATGTTAATCTCTTTCATTATAAATTGGCCTGGAGGTAAAAAGAATGAGATATCCGCCTCGCCTGATCGGTCAGCACAACAAATCTCTTCCGTCTTATCACCAATACATTTTCCATCCGTAAGCTTGCCTTCATAGTACGTAACTTCTTTTACTTTTTCTGACATGGTTAATACCAGCTTGTATTCACCACGCGACAAAATATTGTCAACCGGACGAATAACAATGGAGGGATAATTTTTCTTTAGACTGCCATCCAGTGTGTACTCTTTTATGCCTGCACAAGCATTGCCAAAAGAGTAAGGTATTTCTGCAGAAAGCTTTCCATCTGCTCTGTATTTTTTTTGAACTCCGTGAATCTTGTTGCTGTCATAGGGAGTCTCCTGATAGATCAATCCGGTCTCATAATACCTTCTGGCGAATCCATGTTTCTTACCGTTAACATAGTCGATCAATTGAAATACATTTCCGTTTTGATAAAATTCTTTAGCCTGTCCATTCTTCTTTCCATTTTTATAAGGAATCTCAACCTTTGGCTTTCCATCCGCGTAGGTTGTCTTCACGACATTATTCAGTGAATCAGCGGCTCCATTCTTTTTCTTGTCTTTCGGATTAGTATTACAGGCAGTGAGAAAAAGTCCGGAAAGAAGGACGCAACCTAGTAGATGTCGGATAACCATAAACATTGATAATTTTTTGAAATATCCATAAGGAAACAGAACTTTCAAAATCTAAAAAGAAATAACCGGTTTTTTTAAAACACCCACCATCGCGCAAGCATGCCTTTTGTGCATAGCATTTTTCAGCGTCCACTGAGTTAAGAATTTTCCTTCTCTTGTATTTTCTTTGCTGTAAACTTAGCGATCTCAAATACTGTAGCAGTTTTTAGCGATCTCTGTTATTGTATGTTGGCTTAGTTGAAATGTTTTAAGCAAGCGAACCCATGAAAAAACTACGGAAGAGAGGATGCCTGCACGATGGGGTTTTAGTAAATGAGACCGTAAATAATTAAGCTAAATAGATGAAAATGAATTGCATTCGGTAAATTACCCCTTCAATAAATTTAATTTGTAGAAAATTGAAATTATCAATCACACTTTTCTTCATAACTGCAGCCTCTGTTTTCTTTACTGGCAGCTATAATTCTCTTTTTGCCCAATCATACGATCAAACCATTCCGGGTTCATCCGTAAAGTTTAGAATGGTTTCTATTCCTCCCGGAGAATTTATCATGGGCAGTGCCCCTTTTGAAAAAGGTAGAGATGATGATGAAGGCCCACAGAGAAACGTTGTGATCAGTGCTTTCTGGATAGCGGAACATGAAGTGACGTTTGCCGAATGGGATGCTTTCTTTAAAAACATGGATGTTCCACAAACCAAAGTCATAGCTGTTGATGCGGTATCACGACCAACGGCACAATATATTGACTTAACCTGGGGCATGGGCCGAGATCCTAAAAATCCCACCAACAGCATGAGTCAAGCTGCTGGTATTATGTATTGCAAATGGCTTTATAATACAACCGGAATTTTTTATCGATTACCAACAGAAGCGGAGTGGGAATATGCGTGTCGTGCCGGAGGGACAACGGATCCGGAAAACTTAAAAGACTATGGTTACTATAAAGAAAACAGCGCGGCAAAATTTCACAAGGTAGCTCAACTCAAACCAAATGCATGGGGATTATATGATATGCTGGGCAACCTCAGTGAATGGACACTCGATCAATATGATGCCAACGTATTTCAGAAGCTTGCTGACAAAACAAAAAATCCAACAACTTCGATAGGGCCTCGGTATCCACGTGTTACACGGGGCGGATCGTATTTAGATGAGGCAAAAGAACTGCGTTGCGCTAACCGAATATCGTCAACAACGGATTGGAACAAGCGCGATCCGCAGATTCCCAAAAGTCGCTGGTGGCTTACCGATGGCATGGGCATAGGCTTTCGAATTGTGAGACCAGGCCAGGCACCATCAAAAGAAGAGATTGAAAAGTTCTACGCTCTTTATTTAAAATAATTATCGTCATGCTTCATTAGCACAGACAAAAACAACTAACATCTACAATCATGAATGAAAAGATTAACAACCCATCTCGCAGGGACTTTGTGAAGCAATCTACTCTGCTCGCAGGAGGTTTATTCGCAGCACCACTCTTATCAAATGCAAACTACCTTAGCTCTGTTGATGACACCATCAAGATTGCACTTGTTGGTTGTGGCGGTCGTGGTACAGGTGCTGCCATGCAAGCGTTACTCACAAAGCAAAATGTAAAACTTGTAGCAATGGCCGATGCATTTCGCGACAGACTTGACAGTTGCTACGATGCTCTTACCGATGAAAATTCAGAAGAAGGAAACGTAAAGGCGAAAGTAACGGTAACAGATGCTACCAAATTCACCGGCTTTGACGGATATCAAAAAGCGATTGCAGTGGCGGATGTCGTTATTCTTACCACACCTCCAGGCTTCAGACCAATTCATTTTGCAGAAGCGGTCAAACAAGGCAAGCATGTATTCATGGAAAAACCGGTAGCAACGGATCCTGCCGGAATTCAAAAAGTATTGCTTGCTGCAGAAGAAGCAAAAAGGAAAAAATTAAACGTTGTGGTTGGACTTCAACGTCATTATCAAAATTCATATCGTGAATTGTACAAGCGTGTACAGGATGGAATGATTGGAGAAATTACCTCCGGGCAGGTTTGGTGGAATAATGATGGTGTTTGGGTAAACATGCGCAAGCCTGAGCAAACTGAAATGGAATATCAAATGCGCAACTGGTATTATTTTAATTGGCTGTGTGGAGATCATATTAATGAACAACACATCCACAACATTGATGTGATGAACTGGTTCAAGGGTTCTTTCCCCGTGAAGGCACAAGGTATGGGCGGAAGACAAGTTAGAACCGGAAAGGAGTATGGAGAAATTTACGATCACCACTTCGTTGAATTTCAGTATGCGGATGGAAGTGTATTGAACAGTCAGTGCCGGCACATTAAAGGTACCTATGCCATTGTTGATGAAATGCTGGTTGGAACAAAAGGTATTGTGAAATGTAACGAAGCAACCATTTCTAGCAAAGGCAAAACACTTTATGCTTATGATAAAAAAGGAGAGAACAATCCATATCAAACTGAACACGATGAACTCTTCGCGGCAATTGCTAAAGGTGAATATAAGTTTGCAGATGCTGAACATGGTGCAAAGTCAACGATGACTGCCATCATGGGAAGAATGGCCACATATTCGGGAGAGGTGATGGAGTGGGATAAAGTGATCAACTCGGGCATCAGTATTATGCCAACAAAATTTGCGTGGGATGCAGAAACTCCAAGCAAACCAGATGCAAATGGGTTTTATCCGATTGCTACTCCAGGCGTGACGAAGTATTTCTCTTAAGGTATAAAATAACACACGACATTAACTAATACATTCTTGTCAGACTAAAATTTAAAAAGGGTGGTTTTAAACAAGCTGCCCTTTTTAAATTTTAGAGTGATGAGGTTGGTTTTTTTAAGGGATTCGGGAAATAAAAAAGGCGGACAATCAAAAAAATCTTGATTTGTCCGCCTCAGTACCTCAGGCCGGAATCGAACCGGCACACCTTACGGTACACGATTTTGAGTCGTGCGCGTCTACCAGTTCCGCCACTAAGGCAAGTAAATGATGCCTTCCACTCAATTGGGTTGCAAATATGTGCAAACTTTAGGTGTTCCGCAATTTACAGTTCAATAAATTTTACCAACGAAAAGGCCTGCGTGCGGGCAGAGAACAAGGTTTTTACACGTCCCCAAACTTGCCCAAAGAGTTCTGATTTCCGATAGCTTTCAAGATCGCTGGCGGCATTCCATTCGCTAACTGTTGAAAAGCAAAGGGGATCTTGTTCATCCTTCATCAATCGAAGCTGTGTGCATCCCGGAAAATTGCGGATGGCCACTTTATTTTCATTGAAAATTTGTAGAAATTCTTCCACTCCGGCTTCTGTAAAATTCATACGGACGATGCGCGTAATCATGAATTAATTATTTAAGATTTTTGATTTGTGATTTAAGATTTGGGGACGTCACAAAGGTTACTCGACTTCTTCCTCCCTTAAAATCGCACCTCGTAATTCGTACTTCTTTCTATTCTTCATCAAAAATAATATTCACCGTACTATCGTAGTCTAATCCCAATAGTTCGGAAGCATTACCTTTATAAATGCCGATTTCCAACAAGCCAATGCTATTGAATACAATGAAGCATTCGCCATGGTCGGCCTGATTGTAATTGGTCTGGATTCGTCTGAATTTCTCTCCCCCAAATTGTATGGTATAGTTTTTTCCCTTGCTTAATATATCGAATGGTTCTTTGGGGATGTTTGTGATCAGGTTTCCAAAATGATCAACACGAATAACGGTTCCTGTAATTTGTTTCTTCGTGGCTTTAACCTGTCGGTCAGTCATTTTTTTAAAGGTAGGCATGGGCTTGCCTAGACTTGTAATAGCAACACCGCTTGCCAGTTTTACAGCAGCCGGAGCGAAAATATCGCGCTCCGGAAAAGTAGTTTCGATAGAATTGATGGAGTTCAGTTCAACAAGGGTTTGATGCGACTTATCAGTTATGAGTCCGAAGAGTCCATTGTCGCATCCCACAAAAAAATGATCCTCCACTTGCAGCGCGATGAACGAATCGCCCCTGTTACCGGTTGAGTTTACACCAACAAGGTGAATGGTTCCCTTGGGGAAATCACGAAAGACGGCACGCAATACAAAGGCAGCATGCCCGATATCGGAAGGTTTTATTTTATGGCTGATGTCTTCTAGGCGAATACCCGGATTAATGCTGATGATCTTTGCCTTAATTGCCGCTACGTAATGATCGTTTTCGCCCGAATCCGTAAGAAGAGTAACGATGGCCATGCCGTAGATATTCACTAAATTTGAAACACGAAAATAGGTACTTTTAGGATGGAAAGTCAACGTTTGACGTTAATCGTTAATTGTTAATCGTCTTTAAATTGAAAGGTCTTGATATTAACGTCACTAACTGTAAACAATTGTAGTTGATCATCTCACACTTAAATCCACACCCAAGATTAACTTTTAACGATTAACCACTAACAGCTCAGCATTTTGATAGAAAAAATAGTACAACTCGACAATATTTCCCTCATCGATTTTCTAGGGATTGAAAATAAAACCATCGATACTTTATCTGCGGCTTTTCCTAAAAGTAAAATCGTATCGCGTGGCAACGAATTATTAATAAAGGGACCGACAGATGAAATCAAACTGATTGATGATATTCTTAATTCTTTGATTGATCACTATCACCAATTTGGAAAAGTGACGGAGGAGAATGTAAAGAATTACCTATATAGCGAAGATGAAATTTCTCATCCGGATATTTCAGATGCAAATGGTGATGTTATTGTTTTTGGTACTCGCGGAAATCCCATCAAGCCCAAATCAGTAAACCAGCAAAAGTTAGTGCAGTTGGTTAAAGAGAATGATTTGGTTTTTGCATTGGGACCTGCAGGTACAGGTAAAACGTATATATCTGTAGCACTTGCTGTGCGCGCCCTGAAAAACAAATGGGTGAAGAAAATTATAATAACCCGACCAGCAGTAGAAGCGGGTGAAAATCTGGGTTTCCTACCGGGAGATTTAAAAGAAAAGATCGACCCATACTTGCGACCAATTTACGATGCTTTGAACGATATGATTCCGCACGAGAAATTAAAGTATTACATGGAGCGCGAGATTATTGAGATTGCTCCGCTTGCCTACATGCGCGGAAGAACATTAAACAATGCCTTTATTTTATTGGATGAAGCGCAGAACACCACACCCATGCAAATGAAAATGTTTTTAACGCGCATGGGGCCTGAATCGAAAATGATAATTACAGGTGATGTAACGCAAATTGACTTACCTACCCGTCAGCAATCGGGACTGAAAGAAGCTGCGCGCATATTATCTGGTGTGAAAGGTATTGGCTTTATAGAATTAAATGAGAAAGATGTTGTGCGGCATCGTTTGGTGCGGGATATTATTGAAGCGTATGGAAGGGAGAGTTTGTAGCCTCTGAGCAAGTTCGTTTGAATTATGATTTCCACGAGGGCATATGTAAAATTTTTATGCCAGCTATGAGAGATGAAACATTTAAGATGAGTGATTTGTGATTTGATGTACCAGTGAGAGTTTACAGCGAAATCTAAAATAACTCATCACGAATCACTAGGCACTCGTTATTTGCTAATAACTACTTTTGATCAACGGAAATAAACTTGAAATTCTTTATCTTTCTAAATGGTTGCATGGATACCGTATCCTTTTGTTCGTATCGTTGTATTTTTTATAGCGGGCATTGTCTTGGGTATTTATCAACCGGATATTATTGACGAGTCGTTGGCGCGAATATTTTTAATTGTACTTGCTCTTCTGTACTTTATACTTTTCTTTATTCTCCGAGAGTCGAAGAAAATTGTTTCTGGCTTTCTTGGGCTCGCCACTATTTTTCTGGCAGGATATGTCCATCTTCTTTCCCAAACCGATTCACGACAAGAAGGTCATTTCATTCATTCGCAAAAACCAATTGAGTACTATAGGGCTGTGATTTCGAAATATCCTGAAGAAAAGGAAAGATCCTGGAAAGTAGAAGTTAGCGTACTTGAATTGAAAACTGATCAAGGGTGGAAGAGGAGTGAAGGTAAAGTCTTGTGTTATTTTCCGAAACAGGATTTTGAGAATCCATTTCAGTATGGTGATATGTTACTGGTTAAAGGTAATCCTGAAATAGTAAAAGCACCATCAAACCCTGGAGAGTTCGACTATAAACGATTTCTAACATTCAGAAATATTTATCACCAGCACTTCATTAAAACTGAGAATGTAAAATGGATAGGTAATGATCCTCCCAATTTTCTAATTGGTTATTCTATCAAGGCTCGTCAATGGGCTGATGCAACCCTTCACGCTAATGTAAATGGTCAACGCGAACAAGGTATTGCCTCCGCTTTGGTGCTAGGTGTTAAAGATGGTCTTGATAATGAATTATTAAACGCCTATTCATCCACCGGTGCCATGCATGTGTTGGCGGTGTCGGGTCTTCATGTGGGCATTGTGTATTGGATTCTACTGCTTTTGTTTAAACCATTAGCTAAATTAGAATCTGGAAAATGGATACTTGCTATTTTAAGTTTGATTGCTCTTTGGACGTATGCGTTTGTGACGGGTTTATCTCCTTCAGTGCTTCGTGCTGTTACCATGTTTTCGTTTATCGCATTGGCGCGTCCATTAAATCAACGCACCAATATTTATAATACACTGGCAGCTTCTGCATTTTGTTTGTTGCTGTATGAACCTTACCTCATTATGTCGGTTGGGTTTCAACTTTCTTTTCTGGCTGTGTTGGGTATTGTGTATTTGCAACCAGGACTTTATGCCATGCTTGAACCACGACAAAGACTTTGGGATGAAGTTTGGAAAATTACGTGTGTTTCTATAGCTGCTCAAATTGCTACCTTCTCTTTGGGATTATTATACTTCCATCAATTTCCAAACTACTTTTTTATTTCTAATCTCTTTGTGATACCGGGTGCGTTTGGTGTGTTGCTTGGAGGTATCGCTGTTTTAGTTACAGGATTTATTCCACCGCTTGCGTCATTCTTCGGATTATTATTGGAATGGCTGATCAAAGCGTTGAACTTTATTGTATTCACAGTTGAGGATTTTCCATTTAGCTTAACAGAGGATATTTATATTACAACTTTTCAATGTTGGATGATTATGCTCTTCATCATCGCGTTCGTTTTGTTTTTAGAGTTTAAGAAATTTTCTTATCTGATCGTTGCTACTTGCCTGTCAGCCGTAATAGTGATTGCTTCGTGGATGCATTTTAGCAATGATGTAGACCAAACTAAAATTACAATTTACAATGTAGCACATCACAGTGCTTTTGATTTGATTGATCGCGGGCAGAGTTTATTTTTTACAGATTCTGTTTTGTATAATGATCAGGAGAAGTTACGGTTTCACATTCGTCCCAACCGATTGATTGCTGGAGTAGCCACGGTTCATCCAGGATTTGAAAAGCTAAACAACGTATTCGAAAGGAATGGATGCACGGTTTTAGTGTGGAATCAAAAAACGATTCTCATACTTAATCAAAAAAAATTTACCTTACCTAAAAATATAAAGGTGGATTATTTGATTGTTTCGGGAAATGCTCTTGGTAGTCTGAAATTGATTGAGAATCATGTTCGTGCCGATAAAATTATTTTTGACAGCAGCAATTCATTTAATTATGTCGACAAGATGCTGAAGCAGGCAAATGAATTACATATTGATGTGTATTCAGTTTTGCATTATGGAGCTTTTGATCTTGAGACTTAAATTTTTATTTAATAGATCTTTATGCACAATGTTCGTATAAAGCCATGATCATTAAAAGGAGATTTCAACTAATCCTAAATGACAAAAATTAATCCATGAAATATATCGAATACGAAATTTCAAATCGCATAGGGTTCATTACACTCAACAGACCTGAGAAACGGAATGCATTATCGCATGAACTTATTTCAGAACTGAAGGAGTCATTTCTACAAGCAGAAATGGATGAACAGGTGAAAGTGATTATTCTCAAGGCAAATGGCGATGCATTTTGTGCAGGGGCAGATCTGGCCTACCTACAAGAACTTCAACGATTTACGTATGACGAGAATCTTGCCGATTCAAACCATTTAAAGGAGTTATTTCTTCAGATATACACGCTGAAGAAAATTGTTATTGCTCAGGTTCGGGGCCATGCTCTTGCCGGTGGTTGTGGTCTGGCATCTGTGTGCGATTTTGTATTCGCAGTTCCTGAAGCGAAGTTTGGATATACTGAAGTGAAGATAGGATTTATACCGGCTATTGTTATGATCTTCCTGCTTCGAAGAATAGGAGAGGGGAAAGCAAAACAACTTTTACTTACAGGAGATTTAATTTTGGCGGAAGAAGCCAGACAACTTGGTTTGGTAATGTCCGTAATTTCTTCTGATGCAATTGAACGTGAGACAAGACTATTTGCACAACGATTAGTAGACACAAATTCAGAACACGCCATGATGCTCACAAAGAAAATGATTTCACAAGTTCAATCCATGACGATTGAACAAGCTTTATCGTATGCATCAGAGATGAATGCAACAGCTCGTGACAGCGATGATTGTAAAAAAGGAATTGATGCATTTCTTTCGAAGAAGAAAATAGTATGGTAATCTGTATCAGGTAAGTAACAACTCAACAAAGGTACTAATTCGAGTGAAGTTGATATGCCATGAAAAGAGCTAGTAACATTGATGTTTTCGATCAGTGTTACTAGCTCTTGGTTTTTCATATAGAAGTTCCAAATGTTGTATACGAATTGCTACTTCTTCATGAACTTATAATATCTTCTCACATTTCCGTTGGTAACACGAGCAATGTACATACCGGGATTAAGTTTAGATACATCATGATTGATAATCCAGCTTTCGTCCAGTAATTCCCTTGAGTTTGTCCAAGTCTTACCTTGCGTATCAAAAATTTCCAAATGGAATTCATCTTCCATTATGGCCAGTTCTTGTTCTTCTCCCAGATTAATAGAAAGTAAATTCGATACCGGGTTAGGATATAACAGTGCTGTAGCATTTGGAGCAGAGATTTCTACCATTGCTGAACTGTTTTGAGATGTATTGCTTCGTCCGGATACATAATTTGGATATAAAAGCTTGTGTTCAAAAATGGCATCAAGATCAAAACCATCAGAAGCTGCATTAAAGGCAAATACACTGGTTTCAGCGCACGAGTTTTTGTCTCTTCGTTTGGCCATCGGATCAGTTGTGTCAACAATCTTTATATACTTTATCCAACTCAGCCCTGCTGGTTGCATATCAAACTGTGAATCGAGTTTTCCTTTACAAGCTACTTCGGAAGTATTTCCAAATCCATAGCTGCTTGGATGATCATTTGTAAATCCTAATGAGAGCCATTCAGCTCCATCTTGAGAAACAAAAACTTCTGCCTTTTCAGGGAAGTCATAGAAGGATGGATCTCCGTAAGATGTTTCTGCTATATTAATATCGATGCCAGGTTTATTGTAGAGTGGGTTATCGAAGGCGAGTGTAATGGAACCGCCATAGCCCAACGATACAAATTTAATCTCGCTACCATAATAATCATGACTATTGGGATAGTATAAGGCTTCTTGTGGGTTACTGTTTGCTGCTACTATTGGCTTTCCATCTTTACGCTTACCTTGAATAAATCCAATTACTTCCGTGATCGTAACAGGTGATGTATGGAAATCACCACTGTGAACAATGAGTGAATTGACACCACCGGAATAATAATCATTTAATTTTATGCTTAGCAATTCCTGAAAAGTATCACTGGCCAAATCGAATTCAAAGATTGTTGCAAGGCCTGTACTGCCATACAGCTTACCATTCCGAATTGCCCTTATCTGACTATTGTGTTGGTTAGGTTTTTTTTGATAAATATGGGTTTGAGTATCAAACTCAAAGAAGTTACCGCCTCCATCTATGGCTCCATATAACTTTGGAGATTCAAAATACAAAGTACCAATCGGGTTAATTCCCTCTGAAATATTCTCAAATTCATGTATGGGAATAAGTGTACCAGTTGCTTGATCATATTTGCTTAAAACGCCCTTCCCTAATACTCCACCTTTCCCCAAGCCATACAGCGTATTATCTGCGTTGGTAAAGCGAAATTCAGATCCAGTGACAGAATGTTTCAGGTTTTGCTTAATTTGATATACTGAGTTGGCAATATCATATTCAAAGACAACACCATTATTTTCTGAACCTCCGTCTTTTGTGGCGCCAATTATTTTACCATTTAAAAAGGCAATGTTTCCAACGGGTACCTGACTTGTTTCCGCTGTGTTAAATTCAACAAGCGAGGAGTAATTGCCTTGGTCAAGGTCATATGAAAATAACTCCCCACCTTTAATACTTCCAGCTTTTGTGAAAATTCCATATAGTTTATTATCGACTAATACTAACTGTCCTTCTGGTGCAGAATTGTAGTAATCGTAAGCATTGTAATAATCGTTTACCCCACATTGGTCGCAAGTAAAATCATGTAGCTTAGTCACTTCAAAGGTTGCCGTATCAAGTTCGAATAGCACACCCTTTCCGGTTGTACCTCCCTCGGATGTCAATCCGTAAAATTTGGAACCGACTTCTAAGAGACAAATTGGTTTATTTCCGAATGGACTATACGAAAACGAATTTAAGGAATAAAGTTGTTCGCTGACTAAATCATATTTAAAAATGATTCCTTTGTCTTGCAATCCTCCAATTTTTGTCATTCCATATAAAGCATTGTTATTGAAGGTAAGTTCTCCAAAAGGCTGGCTCCCTTTCTCACCTCCGTTAAATTCAAATAGTCTGACATATTCTTTAGTCGATGGGTCGATTGAAAATAATAGACCGTCTCCATTTGTACCTGCATTAGTAGCTACTCCGTATAGCTTTCCACTTATTAGTTTAAATGTTCCCGCTGGAAACTCAGAACTAAAGTCAATTACCTTACTTAGTAATGCTGTTGATTGGTCAAACTCAAATAATACTCCTTGGTCGGACGCACCACCTTGTGCCGTTACTCCCAAAAGTTTATTGTTATGAAAAGTAAGATCACCTATTGGTGAACTTCCGTTGATGTCGGCTTTGAAATCAATTTTCTTACTAAATTGATTTGTTGTTAAGTCATATTCAAACAACGTACCTTGATTAAACTTACCGCCTGTAGTAGTTACTCCATACAATTTTCCATTAACATACGTTAGACCACCTTCTGGAAAATACCCTGAAGAAGTACGATCGAATTGAAACAATACTGTATATGTTTTTGTTGCAGGATCAAATTCAAAGATAGCACCTGCTCTTTGAACACCACCATAGACGGTCATGCCATAAAATTTTCCTCCATGCAGAATCATTCCGGCCGATCGACACGGCAAGATATATTCAATTTTAAAAGAATTTGTAGCAGGATTAAATGAATAAATATTGCCTTGGATACTGACACTTGTTCCGTACAGCAAGCCATTATATTCGAGCATCTGACCAATAGGATAACCAGTCATATAATAATATAAGCTCATTTTTTCAGTGTACTCATTTGTTATTGGATCAAATTCAAAAAGAACCCCATTATCATCTACACCACCCGATATGGTTGTCCCATAAAATTTTCCATTTGAAGATTTAGTTAATTTATACCGATCAAAGGTTGAGTATGTATAGTTAGTATTGCTTCCGGTGCTTACGTGTAATTTTGCTTCCTGATATCCGGATCCATCCCCATTCACTTTAAAAATTTTGCCTAATCCACTGTAACTCTCAAATGTGGTTCCATAGAACACCTGGGCATGAGAGGCATAAGTCATAAAAAAGAAAACGAAGACTAGCATTACTTTCATCAATTGACTCGGTGGAGGCGCTGATTTTTTGTTTTGATTTTTTTTAGAGGGGTTTTGATTTGGTTTCATAACATGAGGGGTTGATTATTTTTTTTGAATATTTATAGAGGGATTTAGTACAATTTAATAGCGGTGATGATTCTGTTATCATTCATATTGGTTGACAACTTTAATCTAATAGCAATAGAAAATTAGTATTTTGCTATGAGAACGGGAAGCATTTTAAGGGTTTTATTAGTGCGTTTGAATATCAATGGAAAGTTCTTGTATGGTATTGCCGTTGCCTTCTTTTGTCCCCAGAGACCCTAATACATGCTTTTACTGATTCAGAAGTTGTTTTTTTGCAAAATCAACAATTCAAATAATACCTTACATCGTTGCGGTTCTCGAATTCTTGATTCCTGGACTCTGTAACCCTCACTTCGCCCTGCTGTTCGCGGTTTTTATCGGGAGCATAAACCATTCGTATTTGCAAAAGGTATTATAGGCCTGTCTTCTCGTATGAAGCATTACTTACACCAATGCTTATGAAAACAAGTATACTTCAACTATTCCTATTTATAGGACTTCTTGCCCTTCAAACTAATCTGCTCGCGCAAAATTTGCCTGCTACCCAGTCATGCGAAAGCAATTGCTTCATCACTGAAATCATAAAAGCTGAGAAAAATGGCTCATGCACGAATTACGAATTCAAAGTTTCATATTTAACCGGGTGCGATCATGGGCTTTCACATTACACGGTTGACATACCTTGTGGAGATCTTAATAATCTCTCTAATTCAAAAGGCTGGAAACAAGAGTATGGCTACGATCCAACCACAAAGCTTAAAGGCTTTAAGATTGATAACATTCCAGACTTTGGCAAAACTTCTTTAAAAAGCTTTACAGTAAAATTTACACTTTGTCCTGATGGAGGGAGATGTTCTAATAACAACCTGTGCGTTGACGAATTAAAATGCTGGCAACCTGTAGTAGCTTACAAAGCAGCTACGTGTGTTTTTTATGATACCCTTGAAAGTAAATTGTGTCAGAATCTTTCCGCTAGTCTTCAGCAGAAGAATATTTCATGTTTCGGAGCAGCGGACGGAAATCTAGCGGTTGTTGTTGCTGAAGGTAAAGCACCGTATACGTATCTATGGTCAAACGGTGCTTCAACATCATCTATCTCCAATCTTGTTGCCGGAAATTATAGTGTTGTCATTCGTGATGCATCTGGCGTACAGAAAGAATTAGCAGCAACTATTTCTCAACCTGAGGAAATTGTTATTTCTGGAATAATATCAAATGTTACGTGTAACGGGCAATCAAATGGTGCAATTGACGTGAGTGTTTTAGGTGGTCAAGGTAATTATACATATCTATGGAGTAATGGTGCTACATCACAAGACCTTGCTTCAATAGTACAGGGAACATACAGTGTTACAGTGAAGGACAGTGTCGGTTGTTCACTTCAAAAAAGTTTCTCGATAACAAATGGTTCGCAAGTAACAATGTCGGCTACTGCTGTTTTACCATCATGCACACAATCAAATGGTAGTATTGACATCACCGTGAGTGGTGGAACTGAACCATACACGTATTTATGGGCGAATGGTGCAACAACGGAAGACATTCAAAATCTTTCAGCTGGTATTTACAAAG
>DAIQPD010000247.1:0-5766 GCA_036787535.1 Chryseolinea sp. | reverse complement strand
CCTATCATTATTCCTACTATGAGTAAGGAGGTATTGTCGCGTAGCTTTTGCGAAAGGCTCCATATTAAAAAGAATATAGTGAAGGCACCTATGGAGGACGCTATTACCACCGACCATGCTGACGGAGAGTTAAGAAATTGAATTCCCGTAACCTGGCCCATAAAAACAAGTGAGACGGCTAGACTGGCGCCTGAACTTAATCCAAGCACATCTGGTCCTGCTAGGGCATTTCGAAACAATGTTTGCATCTGTAAGCCACCAACAGAAAGAGCGCTGCCTGCCAGAATACAAGTTAGGGCCTTAGTTATTCTGAAATCCCAAACAATGTTAGTCCAAACCTCATTGTGGCTCCCTCTGCCCATTACTATAGAGACGATTTCCGAAAAAGGAATTCTAACGCTTCCCAGCGAAAGGTTAAGAATAAACAATAATGTCAACAGTAATAGTAGGACAATCCAGCTTGTAAAGATTTTAACAGGTGGTTTAATCATAGGTAATTACGACAATGATAAGCGATTTTAAGCTATATAAAGGGTTTTGCAGGAGCAGATGCTATCAAAGACTAAAAATTTTGAAACCCGTATTTGGTAGCTATGCTTTGTTTCCTATCTTTGCAATCCTTTTTACAGAAAGAGTGTAGAAAGTCCTGACAAACGAGCATAAATTGGTTCAGCAATGCCTGGAATTATAGGAAAAAAAATAGGAATGACCAGCATATTCGGCCCAGATGGCGAGAATATAGCATGTACGGTGATACAAGCTGGTCCTTGTGTAGTAACACAAGTAAAAAATCAAGAAACGGATGGATACCGTTCTGTTCAACTTGCCTTCGGTGAGAAGAAAGAAAAGAATTCTACTAAGGCCGCTATCGGTCACTTCAAAAAAGCAAATACTACTCCTAAGAAAGCAGTTGCAGAGTTTAGAGACTTCCGCGGTGAGTATGATGGAATTGTTGAGCTTGGAAAAGAAATCAACATTCAAGATATCTTTGCTGAGGGTGACTTTGTAGATGCTAAGGGTGTTTCTAAAGGACATGGTTTCCAAGGTGTTGTTAAGCGTCACAACTTTGCTGGAGTGGGTGGAGCAACACACGGTCAACATAACCGTCTTCGTGCACCGGGTTCTAATGGTAACGCGTCATTCGCAGCACGTGTACCAAAAGGTAAGCGACTTGCAGGCCGCATGGGTAATGACAACGTAAAGTTGACGAACCTGAAAGTGGTTAAGATCATCGCAGAATCAAATGTGATTGTTATCAGTGGCTCGATACCTGGAGCAAAAAATTCAACCGTAATTCTTGTAAAGTAATGGACGTAGCGGTATTAAAATATAGTGGCGAAAGCGCTGGAAGAAAGATTAGTCTTTCAGATGCAGTGTTTGGCATAGAGCCAAACGACCACGCAATCTACCTGGACGTTAAAAGTTACTTGGCTAACCAACGCCAGGGAACGCATAAGTCTAAACAGCGTAACGAAATTTCTGGTTCTTCTAAGAAATTGAAGAAGCAGAAAGGAACAGGTGGCGCCCGTGCGGGTAATATTAAGAGTCCATTGTTTAAGGGAGGTGGACGTGTATTCGGTCCTACCCCACGCGACTACTCTTTTAAATTGAACAAAAAAGTAAAAGATCTGGCTCGTAAGTCAGCACTCTCTTACAAATTGAAAGATAGCTCAATCTCTGTTTTAGAAGATTTCAATTTCGAATCTGCAAAAACAAAGTCATATGTAACAATGCTTAATGCATTGTCATTAGCCGACAAGAAAACTCTTCTTGTTGTTCCGGAAACCAGCAAGAACGTAGTGTTGTCAGGAAGAAACATCCAGAACACTAAAATCACAACTGCAGAACAAATCAATACATATGATTTGATGAATGCGGATACTGTGATTATCTCTGAGAGCTCCGTTGCGAAAGTTCAAAACTTATTAACGAAAGAATAATGAGTGTACTGAAAAAGCCATTGGTGACAGAAAAAGTTTCTGCCCTGAATGAAAAAGGTAAGTACGGTTTCATTGTAGATACTGCTGCAAACAAAGTAGAGATCAAGAAGGCCGTGGAAAAAAAATATGGTGTAAACGTTGAAAGCGTAAACACTATGAACGTAATGGGCAAGTTCAAATCTCGCTTTACAAAAGCAGGTGTATTGTCAGGTCGCAAGCCAAACTACAAGAAGGCTATTGTAACCTTAGCTCAAGGAGAAGTAATCGATTTTTATAGCAACGTATAATTCATAGACAATGGCGTTGAAGAAACTAAAACCAGTAACACCAGGTACGCGACATAGACTCGCGCCTTCGTTCGATGACATTACAGCATCGAAGCCTGAGAAGTCTTTGGTTAAGATCATAAAGAAAACAGGTGGTCGTAACACAGATGGTCGCATGACAATGCGCTATATCGGTGGAGGTCACAAGCAGAAATCTCGTGAGATTGATTTCAAACGTGATAAGGTTGGTGTGCCCGCAACGGTAAAATCAATTGAATACGATCCGACTAGATCAGCTCGTGTTGCACTTTTGTATTATGCTGACGGATCTAAGACTTATATTCTTGCTCCGGAAGGGTTAACTGCAGGTCAACAAATTTTTGCTGGCGCAGACGTAGCACCAGAAGTTGGAAACGCTTTACCACTTGCGAAAATACCTTTGGGTACGATCGTTCACAATGTAGAGATGAAGCCAGGAAAAGGTGGAGCGATAGCACGTAGCGCAGGAACATTTGTTCAATTGCTTGCTCGTGAAAACGGAATGGCAACATTGAAAATGCCTTCTGGTGAAATGCGTAACGTTATGGATGTTTGCATGGCAACAGTAGGTACTGTTTCAAATGCAGAACACATGAACGAGAGCGTTGGTAAGGCAGGTCGTAGTCGTTGGAGAGGTATTCGCCCTCGCACCAGACCAGTAGCGATGAACCCGGTTGATCACCCGATGGGTGGTGGTGAAGGTCGCGCATCTGGAGGACATCCAAGATCACGCAATGGTCTTTACACGAAGGGTAAGAAGACTCGTCATCCAAAGAAATATTCAGATCGTCTAATAATATCTAAGCGCAAAAAATAATGGGACGCTCGATTAAAAAAGGACCCTATTGTGACTTCAGGGTTTTGAAAAAAGTAGAAGCCACAGAAAAATCAGGTAAAAAGTCTGTAATAAAGACATGGTCAAGAAGATCAACGATTGTACCTGAAATGATCGGTCACACTTTCGCAGTTCATAACGGAAATAAATTTATTCCTGTTTATGTAACCGAAAACATGGTAGGACATAAGCTTGGTGAGTTTTCACCAACACGAACATTCCGTGGACATTCTGGTAATAAGAGCAAGTAAGCATGGAAGCTGTAGCAAAAAAAACGAAGAAATCGGTGCTGAAGCGCGAGAAGCGTGATGCCCGTAAAGAGGCCGCTAAGAACGGACCCGCGGTAGCTAAATTGAAGAATGTGCCAACATCTCCTCGCAAGATGAGATTGATTGCAGATTTGATAAGAGGTGAGCGGGTTAATAAGGCGCTTAATATTTTGAAATACGAACCAAAAGTAGGTTCTCCAAAGCTTGAGAAACTTTTGCTTTCAGCCATTTCAGGTTGGGAGGCAAAACATCAGGATGTGAAATTGGAAGATGCTGATCTTTTTGTAAAAGAAATATTCGTAGATGGTGGCCGTCAATTGAAAAGACTTAAGCCAGCACCACAAGGGAGAGCGCACCGTGTTAGAAAGCGTTCAAACCACGTGACATTAGTGTTGGACAGTATGAAAAATACACCGGCCGCTGAAGTAGAAACGACTAAAGAAACGAAGGAATAATGGGACAGAAAATTAACCCAGTAGCATTAAGGCTAGGTATCGTACGCGGTTGGGATTCAAGCTGGTACGGTGGAAAGAATTTCTCTGATAAATTGGTTGAAGATCATAAGATCAGAAAATATGTTGATGCCCGTATTCCTAAAGGTGGAATTGCCAAGGTTGTAATTGAAAGAACATTAAAGAGAATCACGTTAACGATACATACTGCCCGTCCAGGAGTTGTTATTGGAAAAGGTGGTACTGAAGTAGATAAGATTAAGGAAGAGCTTAAAAAGATTACAAACAAAGATGTTCAGATTAACATTTTTGAAATTAAGCGTCCTGAGTTAGATGCAAGATTAGTGGGCGAATCAATCGCACAACAAATCGAAGCTCGTATCTCTTACAAGCGCGCAATGAAGCAAGCTATTGCATCTGCTATGCGTGTTGGGTCAGAAGGTATTAAAGTGAAAGTATCAGGTCGTTTAGCAGGTGCTGAAATGGCTCGCTCAGAACAATATAAAGAAGGCCGTGTTCCATTGCATACCCTTCGTGCTGATATCGATTATGCTCTTTCAGAAGCTCAAACGGTATATGGTAAATTAGGTATTAAGGTTTGGATTTTTAAAGGAGAGATTTACGGAAAGCGTGATCTTTCACCAAACGTAGGAGTAGGAAGTAACGCGCCAAGCGGACCTGGATCAGGTAAGCCAAGTGATAGAAACGATCGCGGAGACAGAGGTGGTCGTGGAGGAAACAGAGGCGGTGGTGGTCGCGGAGGCGATGACAGACGCGGTGGCCAAGGTGGCGGAGCAAGACGTAGTGGTGGCGGTAGCGACCGGGGCGGAAAAAGAAACGGATAATTAGTTTGAACGCAATAAAGTAGGTAACAATGTTACAGCCTAAACGAACAAAATTCAGAAAACAACAAAAGGGTCGCGTAAAAGGGATGGCAACCAGAGGTCATTCTATCGCTTTCGGACAATTTGGTCTGAAATCTTTAGAAGGCGGATGGATTACTTCACGCCAACTTGAAGCTGCTCGTATTGCAGTAACCCGTGCGATGAAACGCGAAGGGCAGGTATGGATACGAATTTTCCCTGACAAGCCAATTACTCAAAAGCCTGCTGAAGTGCGTATGGGTAAAGGTAAAGGAGCTCCTGAATATTGGGTAGCAGTCGTTAAGCCTGGTACAATTTTGTTCGAAGCGGGTGGTGTTAACATGGCTATGGCTAAACAAGCACTTCTACTTGCTGAAGCGAAATTACCTTTCAAGACAAGGTTTACAGTAAAAAGAGATTACGTAGAATAACATGAAGAACTCAGACATTAAAGCCTTGAGTGTTGCCGAACTAAAGGAAAAGATCGGTAGTGAGCAAGAAGGCTACAGAAAGATGCGATTTGCGCATCAAGTGGCTGCGATAGAAAACCCAATGAAAATACGGGCGGCACGCAAGCTTATTGCAAAGCTGCATACCGAATTAAGGGCTAAAGAACTCCAAAATTAATTCCGATGGAAAGGAACGAACGAAAAGAAAGAGTAGGAAAAGTGCTCAGTAACAAGATGCAGAAAACCATTACGGTTGCTGTTGATAGAAAAGTGAAGCACCCTATCTATGGAAAATTTGTGAACAGAACTACAAAGTTCAAAGCACATGATGAAACCAATTCAGCTGATATTGGAGATACTGTACGTATCTCGGAAACTCGCCCATTGAGCAAGGACAAGCGTTGGAGATTAGTTGAAATAGTTGAAAAAGCGAAGTAATTATGATAAGCACAGAATCGAGACTGACCGTAGCCGACAATAGCGGAGCAAAAGAAGTGCTCTGTATGCACGTTCTCGGAGGAACCAGGAGACGTTATGCAAGTGTTGGTGACAAGATCGTTGTGACGGTGAAGTCAGCCATGCCAAGCAGCCAGGTTAAGAAAGGAACCGTGTCGAAGGTTCCCGATAAGATAGTTTATGATCAGGATAGAGTT
>DAIQPD010000246.1:0-5766 GCA_036787535.1 Chryseolinea sp. | reverse complement strand
GCTAAAATTTTATTACTATCCTTCCTTTCTTAAAATCTGGAGTGGTGGTGTATTGATCACCTCACGTGAATTAAACCATCCAATCAACACGGTTAGGAATACAACCCCTAAACCTATTGCTGATAACTCGATGGGATCGAAAGCGAAGGTAATCTCGAAGAAGAATTTGGTAAGTAAGTATCCGCCACCAATTGATAAAATCAATCCGGTTAATGCCGAGAACAATCCTAGCCACGCATATTCAATTAAGGTAATCAGGGTGATCTGACGAGTTCTCGCTCCTATCGTTCTCAACAATACATTCTCTTTAATGCGAACAAACTTACTGTTGATCACTGCTCCTGCCAGAACCACAAGACCTGTGATGATACTAAAAAGTGCCAGAAAGCGAATCACCAATCCAAGCTTATCGAACAAACCATTTACTGTACTTAGGATCAATCGAAGATCAATAAGAGAAACGTTTGGAAACAACATCACCAATTTCTGCTGGAAATTATTCGCAATGTTTTGATCGTTGATGCGAGTTGCCGCCACATAAATCTGTGGTGCTTCTTCCAACACACCCTTTGGGAAAACAAAAATGAAATTCGGTGGATCTTTTTGCCATTCTACTTTTCGAATTCCTGAAATACGAACCCGCATTGGCACACCCTGAACATCAAAGACTAAACTATCACCAATAGAAACGCCAAGTGATTCTTCCATTCCTTCCGATAGTGTTACCCAAACCGAATCCTTTCCGGATGCTTTATGATGCAACTCGCCTTTGGTTAGCGTTTCTGAATGATGAAGGCTATCGCGGTAGGTAACGCGATACTCACGGGTTAATGCCCAGTTGGGGATACTGTCATCTTCGTTGTTTACATACGACTCAATCGACTTTCCCTTTAGTTCACTCAACCTACAGGTAATGATGGGAACAATCTGATTTACCTTTAAGTTGTTATCCTCCATCAATTTGGTAACACCTTCTCTTTGTGCCGGCTGAATATCAAACAAAATGGTATTCGATTGATTCTCTTGTCCGGTAAATTCAACCTGACCCAACATGCTTTGCTCAACAATATTCAATATTGAAATAATGAAAGCTCCTAATCCTACCGTCACCAAAAGCACGCGTGTTTGATTGTTCGGCCTGAACAAACTTGACAGCGAATGACGTACTATAAAACCCGCATGGTGTGGGAAAAATTTGCGAACCAAATACAACAAGCCCATTGCCACCAATGACAAACAACCTAAAGCTGCGGCCAATCCCAAAAAGAAAGATAAGCCAGTTAATATACTTCGGGTTTGAATCCAGGCAAATGCGATCGGGAAAATCGCAATTAGCAAAACAGTAACCAGCCTTGTCTTGGAGAAAGGTAATTTTGTTTCTGTTGAAGCTCGCAATACCGTAAGCGGTGGAACAAATCGAACCGATACTAAAGGTAAAATGGAGAACAAAATCGAAATGACTGTTCCGAGTGAAAGTCCAAGCAATAAAGATGACCATGAGATTGAAAAGCCAATCTCAAATGGAATAATTCCTTTTAGAAACAGTGGAAGCACTTGCTGAATGCCAAGGCCGAGTAATGAGCCAATGATGCTGGCCACAATACCCAAAACAAAAATCTGAACAAAGTAAATATTAAACGCCTGCCATCCCGATGAACCAACACATCGAAGCACGGCTACTTCATCGCGCTTTTCACGTGCATAAATATGAACTGAACTCGCCACACCAATGCATCCCAATATCAACGCAATGAAACCAAGCAAGGAAAAGAAGCGATAGATCGATAAGAATCCTTCGCCTAAATTTTCCTTTCGTTCCTGAACCGTATCATAGGAATAGCCAAATTTCTTTAACAGCGGATCAAGTTCCTTAATGGTTTTATCCAATTGTTTTGGGTCTTCAATCTTAAAGAAGTTTTTGTAGTTCACGCGACTTCCAAACTGAACCAGGCCTGTTGAATCAAGCTCACTCATCGAAATATAAACAGATGGTGTAAACGAGGCCATGATTCCTCCACCTCCTGGAATTTTCGTTACCACTCCTGCTACCTTAAAAACACTTTTGCCAACACGAATTGAATCATCTGAGCTTACCTCATACTGAGTAGCCAGTGCTTCGTCCATCACAGCAATTTTTCCAGTCGATATTTTAGTAAAGGCATCAGTCGGTTGAGTATCAATTTTTCCATAGAAAGGAAAAGGACCCGATACTGCTACGAGTCTGATCAATCGTGACTGTCCATTGTTCAGAAACAATACCATCGAAGCCATGTCGACCTCTCCCGATTGTTCAAATTTTGTAGAGTCGAAAGCAGCAACAAGTTCTTTATTAAATTTTTTGTCACCATTAATTACCAGATCGGCACCCAGAAGTTCTTTGGCATTTCGATCAATGTCGGTTTGTAATGTATTGTTGATAGAGTCAAGTGCAACCACTGCAGCAATGCCGGTAATCAGCGAAGCAGCAAAAAGAAAGAGTCGTGAAAAATTATGTCTTGCATCGCGCCAGGCCATCAACCAAATCCATCGATCCTGGAGTATAGATCGTGTGTTGCGTTTTATTTTGATGATGTATTCAATCATGAGGAGTGTTGAGGTGTTGGGGTTCGAAGTATTGAAGTGTGTAGGTATCCACTAAATCGTAAATCAAAAATCAAATTCATTAAAAACTAAGTAGCCGTCAGAACCTCTTCTACAAGCTTCCCACCTTTCATTCGCAAAATGCGTTGAGTTCGTTGAGCGAGTTCAAGATTGTGGGTAACCAACACCAGAGTAGTACCCTGCTCTTTATTCATGTTAAATAAAAGTTCAGTGATGTGTGTGGCATTCTCTTCATCCAGATTACCTGTGGGCTCATCCGCAAATAATATTTTTGGATTGGTAATGAACGCCCTCGCCATTGCCACTCGCTGTTGCTCACCACCCGATAATTGGGAAGGATAATGATGTGTGCGATCACCAAGTCCCACACGCTGTAAAAGCTCCTTCGCTTTTGGCGCAACGTTCTTTTCCCCTCGCAATTCAAGTGGCACCATTACATTCTCCAGTGCCGTAAGGGTAGACAACAGCTGAAAGTTCTGAAACACAAAGCCCACAAATTGATTTCTTAAATAAGCCCGATCGTCTTCATCGATGGCGTTTAATTTAAAGTTCATCAGTGATATCGTACCCGAGGTAGCGGTGTCTAAGCCAGCACAAAGTCCAAGCAAAGTTGTCTTGCCACTTCCCGAAGGTCCAATAATAGCGATAGAACTTCCCTGCTCTACGAAAAAAGAGACATTATCCAGAACGGTAAGTTCTTTATCGGCTGAGCGATATATCTTCGTGAGGTTTTCGGCTTGAAGTACGATTGTTGACATGGTTTTTGTTAAATCAATTATGGTGGTAAAGCGTTATTATGCTAAAATTGTTTCAGCAAAGTCGAAAACACAACTGAGTTTATTCCTATGGTCGTAAAAAAGCTAGTTATTATTTTATTCTTATCCATCTTTCAGGCTGCTCCAACTACTAAAGTAATTCTTTTTTATGGCGATAGTTTGACTGCCGGCTATGGACTATCCACGGAAGAAGCGTTCCCAAATCAGGTAGAGAAGAAGTTAAAAGAGAAGGGAAAGACCGTAAAGGTGGTCAATGCCGGACTCAGTGGCGAAACCTCTGCTGGAGGATTGTCGCGGTTAGACTGGGTACTGCGCCAACCCATTGACATCTTTGTACTTGAACTTGGTGCAAATGATGGCTTGAGAGGTTTACCTTTAGATCAAACCGAAAGTAATCTCCAAAAAATTATAGATAAGGTAAAAGTCAAAAATCCAAAGGTAAAGATTGTGATTGCAGGCATGATGGTACCTCCTAATATGGGGCCTGATTACACAACACAGTTTAAGAAAGTATTTCCTGCGTTGGCTAAGAAGAACAATGCCGCACTTATCCCCTTTCTTTTACAAGATGTTGGTGGCGTTGAAAAGCTGAACATTGCCGATGGCATTCATCCCAATGCCGAAGGTCATAAGATTGTTGCATCAACCGTGATGAAGGTAATTGAACCGTTGCTTTGATGGTATGCTTACATTTAAATTCACGATATTGCGCACATAATGCATCATTCAAAATGAAAGCAATCGTTACCTCAATACTCACCATAACCATCCTTATTTCCTGTTCAAAAGAAGAACCATCCAGTGCCATGCCAATCGAGGAATCCTGCCTTCTTACGAAGGTAACAAGTGAATTTACTTCTGTTGCTGAGCACACGATTATAACAACTGAATATTCCTACGACCCGGATGATTTTCTGATTCGTGTCAACACCACTACAGAAATCAATAGGCCATCATCTCCTTCTTCTTTAACAGAATATATCAGCACCTATACCTATTCGAACGGAATGGTTTCAGCGGCCGAAACTTCAACTACTGCTTATATTCAAAGTACAGTTTGGACAAACGAAAATGAGAAAGTTAAAAAAGTTGAGGGTACACTTACGTGGATAGGGTCAGATCCGATTCAGTTGGAAACTACCTTGTATTATGGAGATGATAACATGCTTGATTCGTTGCATCGCCTTACTTCCAATGACTTCAACATGACTCAGAATTATACATTCAATAGCAATAAGAATTTTGAATCATGGGATGTCTATTTTAATTCAGAATTAAACGGGCATTTTGTTTTTTCAGACTATGACAACAAAAACAATCCATTTAAGCTCTTGGCTAAAGCAATTGCACAGCCACAATTCCATACCACGGATGGTGTTACAAGTGATTCTTATGTATCTGAAAATAATCCGGGGAAAATTGAAGTCACTGGATTAAATGAATCTACATCGACCTATACCTACGAATACAACTCCACCAACTATCCAACAAAGATTATACGTATTGACGGCAAAGGTGTAACCACCACTACTCTCCTTGAGTACACGAGTTGCACAGCGAAGAAATAGATACACTTCAATGATTTTAACCCTGCCTGAAATTAAATTGTGATTAATCAATACAGAGAAAGATATGTATGACAATCTAAGAAATAACATTAATGACGTTCAGGTATTTCCTGATGACGAAATTGATGCTTTTGTCTCCAGCTTAGAGACTATACATCTTAGTAAAGGAGAATATTTTTTGAAGGAAGGTCAAATCAGTAATCATCTGGCTTTTGTTGATAAGGGACTGGCCATGTATTATAAGAACTTGGACGGAACTGAAATTCCAGTTGACTTTGCAATCGAAAATCAATGGGTCGCCTATTTACAGAGTTTTAATAATCGCACGCCATCCGATATGAATATTAAGGTATTGGAAGAAACAACGCTGTTTACTCTTGAAGCTGGTAAAATGCACGAGCTGTTGATTAAGTATCCCCGATTTCTTGCCCTGAAAAGTTATTATGTTGAAAAATCTTTATTGGATGTTGCTCAGCACGGTGCCAACCTGGCCATGCTATATGCCAAGCAACGTTACCATCAACTTATGAAAGATAAACCATACCTTATTAATCGTGTGCCTCAATACTATTTAGCAGCTTATTTGGGGATCAAACCCGAGTCCTTGAGTAGAATACGGAAAGAAGCATCGCGAATGACAATGTAACCCTGAGAGCACCGAATTGTTTTTTTTTGCTGATAAAGCATCGGCAATAAAAAGTAGCTCAGTTCGATCTTACCTAAAGGGTAACTTCCATCGTCAAAACACTCGAGTCATTGTGTTGATGATGTACTAACCCCCTATAAGTTGGACAGAATCGTTGTTTAAAATGTGTAGTGCT
>DAIQPD010000245.1:0-5800 GCA_036787535.1 Chryseolinea sp. | reverse complement strand
TTTGGGTTATTCCAATTAGGAAGAGGTGTTATTTTATTGCTATGAGTACCATTAGTCGTAGCCGTAACTATCAAACTTTTAAGATTCATCATTCCTGCAAATATCTTTACACCTTTAATATAGCCATCTACTGACTTGGTCGAAATCCTATTATCTGATCCATGATTATCTGATTTGGTGTCTTGGAAGAAAATTGAGACACTAGAACTCTTACCTTCTTTGTCCGTGGTTGGTACTGTTTTTGGAATATTGCTTCCACCTGGAACATCATAAACTCTATTTTTTGTTGTGCTTGTACTTTTCCCAGTAAAAATATTCGTAGTAGTCATTGTGGACTGTGTCGATGTCGTAGTAGTGGTAGTTGTGGTAGCTTCTAGGCTCATCGGAATTCTATGATTCGAGTTTGGATCCTTAATCGGAGTTTGATCAAATTCATTCCACGGCACCAATTCCAGTCCTTCTAATTCAACACCTAAGCCTAATTTATTTTCCGCGAATGCATAAGGGCTATTATAAACATATTTATCAGCAAGTGGATCAACATTAAAGAACCTTCCAATATCTGGTTGGTAATTTCTCCATTTGAATGAATCCCACTCCAAATTCAATTCATTGATATGTTCTTGCCCCTGAAATTTAAACGGATTTTCAGTAGAACCTTGTTTTTCAAATCCATTGGAAGCCTGTCGTAACCCAAATGGATAATACTCCGATACCTGTTCCACACCAGAGTTATAAGTAATTTTCAAATCATCAAAGTACACATTAGTCTGAAATGGTTGTTCGTTAGAAAGGTAAATGTATAAATATCCTTTTTGTTGAACTTTCACATGCAAATTCAAATAATCATGTGCAACTATTGGCGTTGCTCCAACTTGCTTTGCGCTTTCACTGATCTGATCAAACCCAAAATCCTTCAGCACAAAATTCTCATCAAATAAAATATAATTCAAATAAGTCCTTGGAGCGGTTTCGTCTTCGTAAGGTACTGTCCGACCAACATATACACCTCCTCCAAAAAGGTCAGTACTGTTAAATGCATCATACGCTCCTTTACCATCAATTCCTGTCCCTCCGGTTGAGTTTAAGCCGAACGTAGCGACCAAAGCACTAAACAAGGAAGTGGCATCAGCCGGTAGCGTTCCTGCCCCTTCATACTTGGCATACACCTCCAGGTCTATGATATCACCGGGGTTAACCGTCATACTTTTTGCTAATCCAATCTTGCTGCTTGGGCCAGCCGTAAGTAGCTGTGAATAGGTACCACCGACAGTGTGATTGAACAAAGAGAATCCATTATGGCTATAGTTCTTGAATGTGTTCTGTTCATTCGTTTGTGTGTTCGTTTCAAGTGTCGCATTGTATTCGGTACTAACTTTCTTTTCACTAAACGTTACGCGCACATTGCCCAAGTGGTCTTTCAGAAAATATTGATATTCCCAAGGCCGTGTTGCGCCTGGTATATTATCAGCAACAATGCGGCCTCGTTCATGCGTTACAAATTGTAATACATCGTTACCTGCAGTGTTTTCATAGATGTACTCACCAAGGTATTCCGTGGTTTTTGGCGTTGCACCAAAAACTTTCTGGGTAAGTTTGCGACCAGTAGCATCATAAGTATAAACGATATAATTAGTTGCACCTTTATTTACCTGAACAGGCAAATTGAGATAGTTATACGTTATGGAGGTAATGCCCTTGTTCTGATCTTTTATCATGTTGCCATTGGGGTCATACGTGTATTCGCCCACGGTCAATCTGGTAAGCTCTGTAAATCCAATATCAACCGTTGGATCAAGAATAACGTCAGTAACACTAGTGAGTTGATTCCCCGCATACGTATAACTTAATCCATCAATTTTATCAAAAGTTGTAGCGGTTGATTTCCCATATCGAACCAAGCCGTTTATATTACCATTTAGGTCGTAGGGTGTCTTTGAGTCATGAATAATCTTTTCCGTGTACCTTCCATTGCTCAGCGGGCGCACTTGATTAAAATAGTTAGCATCCAGCAAACGGTTCATCGCATCGTAGTTGTAGCCATACGCTTGTCTGTCGAGACCTGCACTTCTCCATACCTGTTCACTAATATTGCCATTGTACATGGCTGGTCCTCCATTGGCAGAAGGTTTATTGAACTTCAATTCCATACTAAAAAGATCGCTTACCTCCGGGGCTCGCGGATTGTTTATGCTTTCCATCCATCCACGGATATTAAACAGGTAATCGGTTTTTTGAGAAAAGGTGGTACCATTGTCGCGCGAGTGGAGTTTTTCAGTAACCAACTGGCCAAGTTCATTGTATTCATTTTGCTGCAACAGTACAAAAGAAGATTCAGTGTGAAATTTATGCCATAGTCTCTTCAAACGCTTGGCATGGTCATAATCATATTTTCGGTGAGCGGAATAGGTTACTGTTCCATTGGTATGGAATGATTTTGTCTCTTTAATACTTACAAAATCATAAAGGTTGGTAATGCGGTCAATACCACTTTTATGATTTTGATTTTTAGTTTGTATTACCCGGTATTTCTGATCGTAATAGGTAACCGACCAAAGATAATTAGAGCTGCCAAGGATGTTGACTTTCGTACCTGTTATATAGCCCTTTACATTGTTGTTGGCTAATGCATCCTGGTTCGTGATATCTCCAGGTGTATAGTCGTAGGCAGTTCCCGCCATGTTAGTACGGAAATTGTAGTTATCATAGTACGTAACCGAAAGAATCTGAAGATTTGAGAAAGGAAAAACAATGTTGGTATAACCATGGGTGGACACAACGCCATTATACGTTTCAACAAAATTAGATGTGCTTATTTGCGATTTCATTTCTGTACGCGAAACCACCATTGAATGAGTATAAATACCAGTTACTACAGGTCTGTTTAAAAAATCGTATTTGATGAATGACCATTCCTTTTTAGTAACGGCTCCATTTACATCTTTTCTTTGGTTGCCGTCTTGCGTGAGGACAAGTCGGTTACGGTTATCATAAACCATAAAGAGAGAATCGGCACCAGGCATCTTTTTTACTACCATGCGCTTGCGTTCGTCATAGGTATACTGAAATGCGTAAATATTAAGATCTGCTGGACTAGGATTATATACATTGCTGGAAAGAAGACTTTTACTAAGTTCTGGTTGAAAGACAAATACCAGACTTCCAAAGTCATCGTATAAATAATAGGTAAGTGCCCATTGAGTGGGGTCGTTTAAGCTTGTTACTGTTCCTTTTACCTGTACTTTTTTAAGTACAATCTGTCCAAACCGATCAGTGTATTCGCGAACTTCATTTCCCTGCTCATCTTTAATACTTTTTATCAAGAGCGAACCAGTTGAATAGTACCCTGAGTTGAGTGCTGTATTTCGTTCGGGTAGTTTATTGTTGAGTTTCCAGAGTATAATTTTTTCTTCATTCAAAGTGTTACCCAAACCATGTGTATTGGTAGGGTAATGAGCATTAATTGCTTTATTACTATCGAACCAGTCTTTACCCGTTCCAAAATCTTTTGTCGGCCTGTTTAAAGGAGAGGGTTCAAAAGTTGTTTCTGAGAATGGCCTGACATCATCAGCAATTTTATTGTCCGACCCATCAGCATAAAAAGTTGAGGCTATCCCTTTGTAATTGCCTGAAGTGTTGTCGATAATATCACCGTTAACTTTATAATAACCATTCGTTTCGCTAACTACAACAGGTAAGTATTTGCGAGATTCACGCCCAATACCGTCATAAACATTAGGAGAGACAATATCCTTTATTGCTGGAGAACCACTTTGATTTACTGTTTGCATTGGTCTTCCTATTCCATCAAAATAGCTCCATGTCACACCAACTTCTCCATTCTGAATCTGCAAAGGAACAAGGTCAGCCTCCGTTAGTTTATTCTTTACTAGTACGTTCGTTTCTTTTATCCAGTTATAGTTATTGGGTGGAAAAACAACTGAAATGGTTATCAGATCTTCTGCAGATTGCTCACCCGCATTATCAGTAACCTTAAGACCAAAAACATAATCTCCTCTAACCAATCCTGAGAGTGAAGGATTTGCACTATTGGGAGCAGAAAGAATTGGTGTTGAAAGACCGGAAACAAACCTCCAACTGAAGGCCGTTATAGTTCCATCTGCATCAGTACCTGTTCCCGCCAACGCACTCGTGCTCGTTGGCAGCACAATTGTTTTGTCCAGTCCAGCATTCGCGATTGGTGCAATGTTTTTAACAATCGCTAAGGAATTCGACTCTTTAGTACATCCATTTGCAGTAATCACTACAGTATAACTTCCTGCAAGGCTCGCTGGATACGGATTCACAGTCCCTCCTGGAGAAATAACAACAGCATTTCTTTTCCATTGGTAGGTATACCCCGTTCCGGTTGAAGCTGTAATATTCTGAGTGCCCGTTGATGATATAGTTTTTGTCCCACTAGGATTAATTGTTGCAGTTGGTAACGGGTATATAACAAACGGAATATTGTTGGTAGTCCCCGTTGCTGTGGTACCAGTAAGGCATGTCCCCGTTAATCCAGACACATCAACTGTCACAATATCACCAGGTCTGAAAGTATTTACAGCGTTAACATCACTGCTCACAGGTAGAGAAGTTGAACTTGTTGTGGCAAATTGTGTTCCGTTCCGTTTCCAAGAGTATGTAGATGAGCCTGAAATGTAACTACTAGAGGCGGTGAATGAAATATTCTCACCGGTACAATAATTAAGTTTAGTTATTTGAACACTCACTGTTGGCGCAACAGAAGACGTGAGTACTACTGTGAATTCATTTGACGTTGCAGTATTCCCAGACCCACAAGATGCATTAGATGTAACCTGACACTTTATTTTATCACCATTGGTTAGTGATGTTTGCGGAACGTAGACGTAAGGAGGTGGCCCAGAAATACCAGTTACTTGAACACCATTTTTATACCATGTGTAATTAGTTGAGCTTCCACCATTGGTTACTGTTGCCATGAAGCTGGCATTTGTAGAAGTAGTGCTACAAATGGTGGCTGGACCCGTTACCGAAACTCCAACAGGCGATGGTTGCGTAACGGAAATTGTAATAGAATTACTTGTTGCTGCTGACGTTGAAATGCAGGTAGCATTTGAAGTCAATATTGCACTTACGACATCTCCATTATTTAAACTTGTAGTGTTGAAACTGGCATTTATTCCTGAAGAAATAGTTATTCCATTGATCCTCCAATTATAATAAGGGCTAGTTCCACCATTAACAGGGCTAGCGGTAAAGGTTACGCTGGTCCCCTGGCAAATACTGGTCTGAGAAGTTGCAATACTTAAAGCTGGAGTTACAGAACTACCTATTGTAAACGAAGGTGCATACGTGCCACCACTGGAGCCTGAACAAGAATAATTTGCATAGACATAAGGCGATGAAGTAGGGCCATTCCACTTAACCTGAATTGAGCTGGAATTCTGACTAATTATCGTATAGGATCCTCCTCCAACTCCCCAGGTTACAGAGCAACTACTTCCAGTAAACACAAAAGTATTAGTTGATCCAACACAATAGGCACCATTAACATGCATAACGCTTTGTGCTAAACTTAACTGAGTGTTCAGAAATATAAATAGTATTAAAGATTTAATATAAAATCTTTTAAGACCAAACTGGGATAGAAAAAATATCATGCAACGTTTCATATTCCTGCTATTTAAGTTGGTAGTTGTAGGTATAGGTCTTTACAACATTTTTATCTGAATCCTTGATGATCTTGAGTCTATTAAGATTATCATACTCATAATAGGTAGAGAGATTATTGGGGTCAGTCACGGATGTTACGCCA
>DAIQPD010000244.1:0-5817 GCA_036787535.1 Chryseolinea sp. | reverse complement strand
TAAATGGGGTTACACCGATGCCTATAAAGAAAACAAGAGAGGTAAACCCATTTATAACTGGGTAGTTGTTGATAGTATTGTTGATACCTATATACAAAGGGGAATGAAGCCGCTGATGGAAATCGGGTTCATGCCGAAAGATCTTTCTTCAAAACCAGAACCTTACGAACATACCTGGAGTAAAGGCGGCAACATATGGACAGGTTGGACCTATCCTCCAAAAGATTACAATAAATGGAGAGAGTTAGTATATCAATGGGTGAAGCATTCTGTTGAACGCTATGGAAAAGATGAAGTGACAACCTGGTTGTGGGAAGTTTGGAATGAACCGGATATACCGTATTGGTCGGGTACGTTCGAAGAGTATTGCAAGATGTATGACTATGCTGCCAATGGATTGAAAAAGGCTTGTCCGGAATGTATAATTGGTGGACCGCATACGACTAGTCCTAGAAGTGATAAAGCTTATAAATACTTAACAGACTTTATTGAGCATTGTCTTCGCGGAAAGAATTACGCTACCGGAAAGATCGGAACACCATTACAATACATCGGCTTCCACGCGAAAGGTTCACCCGAACTGGTTGACAGTCATGTGCGCATGAATATGGGCGTGCAGCTAAAAGATATTCACAGAGCATTCGAGGCAGTCAATTCATTTCCTGAACTAAAAAATATTCCCATCATAATTGGTGAATGTGATCCGGAAGGATGTGCAGCTTGTTCCGAAAAGAGAGAACCTAAGTATGCTTACCGCAATGGAACAATGTACTCCAGTTACACGGCTGCTTCTTTTGCAAGGATCTATGAATTGATGGATCAGCATCAGGTAAATTTAAAAGGAGCGGTAAGCTGGTCTTTTGAGTTTGAAGACCAGGAATGGTTTGCTGGTTTTCGTGATTTAGCTACACATGGTGTAGACAAGCCTGTGTTGAATGTCTTCCGCATGTTCGGTATGATGAGTGGACAACGCATTTTTGTAAAGTCGGATAACGGATTAAGCGCCAATGATATTATTGCTAATGGTGTGCGTGAGAAGAATGATATTAATGCTATAGCCTGTAAGAGTTCAAATTCAATCTCTATTATGGTATGGAATTATCACGATGATAATATTGCCGGTCGTTCTTCACCCGTTGAATTAATCATCAATAGCATTGGGAATAAAAAAGTACTAGTTCATCATTATCGCGTAGATGATCAGTTTAGTAATTCATTTGAAAAATGGAAAGCAATGGGCAAACCACAAAATGTTACTGAGCAGCAATACAAAGAACTTGAACGTGCAGGACAACTTCAAATGTATACTTCTCCAGAATGGAAAGATGTAAATGATGGAAAGGCACTGTTGAAATTTGATTTACCCAGGCAAGGTGTATCGTTGATACAATTGACCTGGTAAGACATAGCATTACTATTTTTATTATTTAATTAAACACTTAAAATTTATCTGTATGAAACCTCTATTAATAATCGTATTCCTCATGGGAGGCCTGACCGCATTTGCTCAAGTGAATCCTATTGATGGTACATGGAAGGGTTCCAGAGAAACACCAAATGGCACGTTTGAAGTTACCTATACGTTTAAAGTTGACGGGAATGTATTGATGGGTACATGGAAGACTCAGTTCGGTGAAACCAAATTGGAGAATGGAAAAGTGGATGGTAAAAAGTTATCGTACACTATATCTTTAAATGAAATAACGATTAGCAGTACAGGAGAGCTTACTAGTGATGATGAAATTTTAGTTAAGAATGAAAGAGGCGAAATGAAGCTGACGCGGGTAAAGTAATGGTGTAATGGGTAAGTTTCCACCCTCCTGACTGGCCTCTTAACATAGAGAGGAGAATGTCTTCTCATGAATTACCAATTAATTTGGAGTAACAAATTCAGAAATTGGAAACGATTTCCTTTTAGTCAATCATAAAAAATTAAATCACATTTAGTGAACGAGATTTATTTCCGGAGCAAGGAGTATTAAATAAGATGTTATGAAGAAAAGCGTATTGTTATTATTAATCACATCTCTGGTAGTGAATAGCTGGACTATAGCTCAACACCAACCTGGACAAGTCAAAGTTGAGGAGGGTATAGTTCAGGGAACATCTGAAGATGGACTAACGGTTTACAAAGGCATTCCATTCGCAGCTCCACCTATTGGTGATTTAAGATGGTGGGCTCCACAACCCGCAGCGAAATGGGATGGCGTGCGTGAAGCAAATAAGTTTGCTCCCGGGCCAATGCAAGGTGGTAATCCACCATCAGGAAAAAGTGAGGACTGTTTGTATTTAAATGTATGGTCACCTGCGAAATCTTCGAGTGATAAAATTCCTGTTCTCGTATGGATTTATGGCGGAGGCTTTAACTACGGAGCGACATCGGAGACTGTTTACAGTGGAGAGAAATTGGCGCAGAAAGGTGTAGTGCTTGTAAGCATTGCCTATCGTGTCGGTCAACTTGGTTTCATGGCACATCCGGAATTAAGTGCTGAGAACTCCAATCATATTTCCGGAAACTATGGATTGATGGATATGATTGCAGCATTACAATGGGTGAAGAAAAACATTGCCGCATTTGGTGGCGATCCCAATAAGGTAACAATTTTTGGAGAGTCAGCCGGAGGTATTGCTGTGAGTATGTTGTGCGCATCACCACAAGCCAAAGGATTATTTCAGGGTGCTATTTCACAAAGTGGTGGTTCGTTTGGTCCTTCAAGGACCACTGCGTATCCTGGTGAGAATATGAAAAAACTTGGCGAAGCAGAACTCAACGGAGAGGCTTATGCTAGAAGTGCAGGAGTAACGTCCATCGCAGATCTTCGTAAAATTGATGCTGACAAACTTCCGGCATTACGGGGACTTGCCTGGCCGATCATTGATGGATGGGTAATTCCCGATGATCAATACAAACTTTATGACGCGGGAAAATTTAATGATACACCCATTCTTGTAGGATATAATTCAGATGAAGGCGCGAGTTTCTCACCACCAAAAACTCCGAAGGAATACATTGACAATGTCAATAAGCGCTATGGTAAATTTGCTGAAGAACTCCTGAAGGCTTATCCTGTTGATTCGAGTGCAGTACCCAAGACTGCGCGAGACCTGATGCGTGATGCTGCATTTGGCTGGCAAAACTGGAGTTGGGCAAGGCTTCAATCGAAGGTAGGAAAGTCAAAGGCTTTCTATTATTACTTTGATCAGCACCCTGATCATCCAAAAGATTCTCCAAAGTATGGTTATGGATCTGGCCATGGTATGGAAGTAGCCTATGTGTTCGGGCATGTTGATGCAACAAAATCGGAGACGACAAAAACTGATCTTGAGATATCAGATGCAATGATTACATATTGGACAAACTTTACCAAGTATGGTGATCCAAACGGTAAAGGAGTTCAACAGTGGCCAGCATTCAGTGACAAGAATCCAGTGGTTATGCATTTCAATCAAACCGCACATACAGGGTCAGTTCCAAGTGGAGAATCATTGAAAGTACTGGATGCTTATTTTAAATGGAGACGTTCAACAGAAGGGGAGGCTTGGGCAAAATGAGGTTGATATTAAATAAATGAAACATATTTTAAATTTTCCCTACGGTGGGATATTCCTAATAAGGAAACCGACCCTTATACTATTGTTCTCAATAGTTTATCTGCACGCTGCAGCTCAACAGGATACAACATTGCAGACTACATTGCCTAAGGAAGCTAAACCAGTTCATGATAAACCGGTGGGTAAGGGATGGGTAAATCTTCTTGCTTCCGCGGATGATTGGAATATGGAAAATAATTTTTGGCAATTAAGTAATAGCGTATTAAAGGGCACAATAGGTAATGAGGCAGAACATCATTACGGTTACACAAAAAAATCGTATGGGGATTTTGAATTGAATGTGTTGATAAAAATGGTGGGTGATGAAAATGCAAATTCGGGCGTATGCGTACGTATAAACCCAACCAATTATGATGATGCTCCCGGTTATCAGGTTGATATGGGAAAAGGATATTGGGGTTCGTTGTGGGAAGAACGAAGAGGAAACATGGTTCAGAAATTTCCGGATGGGCACGCTGAAAAGATTGCTAAGAAAAATGATTGGAACCATTACTACATCATTGTAAAAGGACATCACATACAAGCTTGGCTTAATGGTGTGAAAACAATAGACATAGTACATGATGCTGGTTTCAAAGAAGGAAAGATTGGTTTTCAACTTTGCCACATGCACAATCCTACAGTTGTTCAAATCAAATCGTTGTATATCCGAGAAATAAAATAGACAAGGCAAGAATAATTTATAGTGCTTGTTTCCCAGAGTTTGGTCTGACCAAATGAAATTGAGTCAGACCAGATTATACTATTTCAGATTACTTCCATCCCTGACTCTTAATTGATTACCTGTCCAATTTTCCTAATTTTTTGTTGCCAGCGTACTTTACGTAAAAGTTCTTTGGTTTAATTTATTAGGTTTTCTGCCCATTACAAACGTGTGCAAAATTCATCGTTGGAGATTATTGGAAGTTTAAAGAAAGCACTGGATTTACTTTCGAAGTATGATAACTGTAAAATTAACACTTAAAAATCATGCCCTTATCTTAAGTGAGCAACCAAAAGGAATACATCCTACTCTTCCACTAAAATTGGAGAACCTCAGGTTGAGTGCAGATCAATTTTCAATTAAAAAAAATGCTAACCCTTATCTATAAATTTTAAATAAAACAACGATGAAAAAAAATGAATTACTTCTCTCGCTTGGGATCGTATTATGTTCCCTTGGATTTTCTTCATGCTCGGATGACCCAGAGACAAAAGGTTTGATTGAAGCTGATGCCCAGCTCGTAAATCTGGGAAGCGGATATTCCTTTACAGAAGGTCCAGCGGTAGATAAAAATGGAAATGTGTTTTTTACAGATCAACCCAATGATAAGATTTTCAAGTGGAATGCAGTTAGTGGTGACATTACACCCTTTTTATCTGAAACTGGAAGATCTAACGGAATGGCTTTTGACAAGGAGGGAAACCTGATCACGTGTGCTGACATGTATGGTGAAGTATGGAAGATAGCACCGGATGGTAGTCACACTGTATTGGTCGATAATTACAATGGAAAAATGTTAAACGGACCAAATGATGTATGGATCAATCCAGTTACGGGTGGAATGTATATCACCGATCCAATATTCCCACGTGGTTATTGGGATGATGAAGATCCACGCAAACAAGGTTGGCCCCCAACTCATTCTGAACAAGCGGAAGAAGGTAAAGGTGGTCACGTTTACTATCTCGCCCCAGGTGCTACAGAACTGGTTAGGGTAACTACACAAGGTGATTGGGATGCTGACGCATGGCCGAATGGTGTTGTGGGAACACCTGATGGTAAGAAACTTTATGTGAACAAATGGGCTGGTGATAATATGGGTGGTACCTGGGTGTTTGACATTAATGCAGATGGAACGCTTACTAATTTGAAAAAATTTATCGACATGGGAGGTGATGGTATGTCAATGGATGAAAAAAGGAATATCTATATAAGTAATGGTTTGGGCGTGAATGTCTTTGATAAAAATGGTAATGAGTTAGTTACGATATTTACTGGTGGAGGCGCAACCAACAATGTTTTTGCTGGTCAGGATAATAAGACCTTATTCATAACAGGTCCTGTTGACAAGGTAAATTCACTAAAAATGAATGTAAAGGGAGTAGAAAAATTCTAATCGCTATCATCTCCCCAACATGGGAAGACATGATGGTAAGATTAAAACAAATGACAATCGCTCCTTGGGTTAGGGAAAGGCGATGTTAGATTGGTTGGTGAGGAAT
>DAIQPD010000044.1:0-26871 GCA_036787535.1 Chryseolinea sp. | reverse complement strand
TGGCAAAGCCAGCGAGAAGCAACGTAATCTGAAGGAGCATAGGGCTTGTTAGTTTGGATAATCTTTAAATATAAAATCAATTTTCAAATTCTAATGCCTGTTTAAAACCATTTTTTCTTTTTGAAGTAGTACAGCATGCACATTACTATAAAAGCCATAAAACCCATTACCCCAAAATATCCCCAATGCCAACGCAGTTCAGGCATATAATCGAAATTCATTCCATACACCCCAACAATAAAAGTGAGTGGCATAAAGATGGTGGAAAAAACGGTGAGCACTTTCATGACCTCATTCATCCTTGTATTCATCGCATTAATGTGAATATCAAGTAAGCTGGAAGTTAAATCTTTATAGGTATCAAGTGAATCAAGTAAATGTATTACATGGTCATAAACATCGGAATAGTAGCGAAGGTTTTCTTCTTCAATAAATTCGGATTCACCTTTTACTATCCGGCTTAGTGCATCGCGTAATGGATAAACGGCTTTACGCAAATAGATCAGTTCCTTTTTTAATTTCTGAATTCTGTTGAATGTTTTATTCGTTGGGTTTTCATATACGTTTTCTTCAATCTCTTCAACAATATCACCGATTCTATCAAGTACAGTATAGTAATTTTCAATAATGATGTCGATCAGTCTATAGAGTAGGTAATCGGCTTGTTTCTTTCTTACCTTCCCAAGATCGAGTTTTATCCTATCCCGAAATCCATCGAAGAAGTCGCCTTCTTTTTCCTGAAACGAAATCAGGTAATTTTTACCAAGAACGAAGCTGATTTGCTCATAGTCGATCCCGCTATCATCAATGCGGTACAGCATTTTAAGGGTAACGAATAAATAGTCGTCATACTCCTCTGATTTTGGTCTCTGATCGTCCAATACATCTTCAATCAGTAAAGTATGAAGTTTGAAATGGGCTTGTAATTTTTCGATTATGTCCTGATTACTTAAGCCATCCAGATTTATCCAGTTTACACGGTCCGGCTTAATTTCTTTTAATAAATCATCTGGATTTTTATTGCAGTACTTATCGTGATGCTCCTTGTTATATGAGATCAGCTCAAGTATAAGGTTTTCGGTGGGCACGTAAGTCGGAGGATGCTTATTCTTCTCATGGGTCATATTCAGATGAGGTTTGCTAAGGTAATTGGTGTAAATCAAGGGTTGCATAGCAACTTGACAAACCTAAAGTAACAAAATAACCATGAGTACTAAACGGCATTGACTTGTTTTCTTATTCTCAAGGTTTATGAATAGTGATCATAATTTTCAAAAGCAACATTAAATCTAATGATCAATGTGTATACTTGCGCTGCATGCCTTTACGTCTTGAAGATATTAAAACCCCGGTGGCCCGGGAGATGGAAGAGTTCGAACAGAAGTTTCGAGCCTCCATGAAAACAAAGGTATTGTTGTTGGATAAGATCATGGGCTACATTGTGAAGCGAAAGGGCAAACAAATGCGCCCCATGTTTGTCTTTCTAAGTGCCGGAACCTGCGGACAAATTAACGATTCGACCTATCGGGGTGCGTCACTTATAGAATTACTTCACACAGCTACACTGGTCCACGATGATGTGGTAGATGAAGCCGATTACCGAAGGGGATTTTTTTCCGTTAATGCGCTATGGAAAAATAAGATAGCGGTTTTAGTTGGCGATTTTTTGCTCTCCCGCGGATTGATGCTCTCTGTTGAAAATAAGGATTTTAACTTATTGAGTATCGTTACCAATGCGGTGCGCGAAATGAGCGAGGGAGAGCTATTGCAAATAGACAAAGCAAGGCGCCTGGATATCAACGAAGAAATTTATTACGACATTATCCGGCAAAAAACGGCTTCTCTTATTGCTTCATGCTGTGCTGTTGGCGCCAGCTCTTCAGGCGCAACCGAGGAGGTTGTAAAAACCATGCACAAATTTGGAGAGAACATCGGGATGGCATTCCAAATAAAAGATGACCTGTTTGATTTTGGCGATGACGAGATCGGCAAACCCGTTGGAATTGACATTAAAGAAAAGAAGATGACGCTTCCACTGATTTACGCTTTGTCAAAAGCAACCTGGCTGGAGAAGCGAAGGATCATCAGCATCATTAAAAACGAAAGTGGCAAACCAAAAAAGGTAAAAGAGGTAATTGCCTTTGTGAAAAAATCGGGAGGAATTGAATATGCTCAGGAAGCAATGAACCGATACCATCAGGATGCGCTTTTGCTGATGAAAGATTTTCCGGATTCATCCTATAAGCAATCCCTCATTCAATTGGTGGAGTTTACCATTGCAAGAAATAATTAATTCAGATTGCTATAATTAAAAAGCCCCACGAAAACTTGTGAGGCCTTTTACCTAAACCTAAACCTGTGAAAAAATTAATGGAGTACTACGCGTGATCGTCCTGCTTCCAGAACGGCATAGTCTTTTAAATTTTTAAATTGATCGGCTTCTAAAGTCTTTTCGGCCGGGCCATTATTATCAGGAGAGAACTTACCTTCTGCTGCCCACCACTTTTTCGCGTTATCGCGGGCCGTTTGCTTGTCTATATTTTCAAAGAGATTAATACAGGAGTCTGAAATCATCCATGGCGTTTCAATACCACTATATTTTTCAAAGATCATGTTGCGCATTTGTGTGCCGCTTGAAAGATTTTTGAAGTGAGAAACAGAGTAAGAAATGGTTTCCGGTTCGGTCATCACCATATCCCAATACTTTTTGGAGGCGACAACATCGGATGTGGTGAGTAAATATCCATATCCAGTGTCAATTTGTTCTTTGGTAATCGGGCATTTTGCCTTCACGATTTGTTTTTTCTTGCCGAGGAGGGTGTCAAAGAATGCCATAACTGTAATATTTAATGTTGGGTTTTAATTTCACTACACATTAGATACTCCTAATGGGGTGAATAGTTGCATATAAGACTTAAAAAAATCAAAAAAGTTACAGATGGCTCTTAAATTATTGAGCATGGTCAACTGAATCGAGTAAAATTTTAGGATTAAGGCCTGATACGAAACCTCAAGTCATCTAAAGCTTTGTTGAAGATTTTGCCTTCTCAAACTTCTCATATTGTGTTAAAAAGTCATCCAGCTTTTCAACAGGGACTTTCTTGCCGATGATCTTGTGTTTACGATCAAGAATGTAGAGCGCTGGTGTGGTAACGGCATCATACAGTTCCTGATAGTTGCCCACATAAGTGCGTGGACCATTTACAGTGATCCATGGCATTTTAAATTCCTTGATAAAATCTTTCATCTTAACAAGTGATGTATCTGCGCTAACAGCAAATACTTCTACATCTAGTTTTGTTTTGCTTTTGTTATAGAAATCAACTAAAACTGGTGTTTCTTTTCTGCAATGACCACAATCGGGATCGAAAATAAAGAGGATGGTATATTTCGATTTGATATCATACATCGATCGTGGCTTAAGTGTAAGGTCTTGCATAATCAAATTTGCGCCAGTCTTACCCACAAGACTTTTACGCAACCGGTTCGCATACTCGGCTACATTCTTCTTATAGGTAGCATTCATCCAGTAATCCATTTCACCGGTCGCTACATATTTATCATACAGGTTAACATATACTTCATCAAGCCCCATAATTTCTGGTTCCTGATATTTTCTCATAATAGTGAAAACAGAATACTTATAGGTCTCCTGATTCTTCTTTGCTAGCGCGATTACCTTATTAATTGCTTTTGTGATTGTATCTGCTTGTGGTGCATATAACTTATCAAGATATTCGTTTATCTTCTCAGCATAAATTGATTTACGCATTCGGATAAGGGCATCATCTGCCAGATCAAAATTGTCGAAGAAATGTTCGCGATACCATTTAAGCTGAAAGGTAGAATCGATTGTACCATCTGCTTTCTTTGGTGCATCAGGAATATTAACAGGAAGACTGGTTTTGAAAATCCGTGCTGTTAATGTGGTGGGATGTTTGGCAATTACCTCTTTCTGATGTGCTGTTACCTTGTCGTTTATTTTTGAAAAACTTTCGCGTGCTTCTTTCTTTTTATCGTCAGATAATGTGCTGTCTTTGATGATTTTCATAAGCGGCTCAGCTTCCAAATGGCGATCCATATTGAAAATCATATCCTCGAAAAAGAGTTTATTATCAAGATCACCCGTTACCTTCATGTTCTTGATATAGTCTTCTGTTTTGGTTTCGAAGCTGAAACGTTGAGTTTGGCTAATCACAAATTCAAAAAGAGGGACGTTTTTGAGCACAAGCATATAGACGCCTTGAGGTAGTGCTTTTTTACCATCGAATGTGAATTCACCCTTGCTGTTAACCCTGGCCGTGTCCTTCAAATAGGTACTCTCGCTATAATAATGTGCCAGATAGACGGTTGTATCTTTTAATCCTTGAACTTTAAACTTGATGTTATAACCATCCTGAGCGAAAGATGCGGTGGTAATAAAAACGAATAGTGCTATCAGTGTAGACCTCATATTAAAATCATTTGAATTTGTAAAGTTCTAAAAAACATTGGTTAAGTCAACGGCAATTAATAAGCCGTGTTTTTCGTTGGTAACTCTTGTGCGTAAATTCTGGCTGCACGCGTCAGGCTACAAGCTACAGGTCTTTGCCCGACATAACTTAAGAACCACCCAAAAGGACAATTCTTGAATAAACTAAAACTCGAAACTTTAAACTTGAAACTTTGAACTCAGAACCTTGAACTTTAAACTTTAAACTTTAATCTTGCGCCTTCAACTTTACTATGTCCCTTCAAATTCAACATGTAACGAAACTGTATGACCAGCAAAAAGCGGTTGATGATATATCGTTTGATGTTCAGGAAGGGGAGATTGTCGGTTTTCTGGGGCCGAACGGTGCTGGGAAATCAACTACTATGAAAATGTCAACTTGCTTTCTGCCTCCAACCTCTGGAAATGTAATTGTGGCAGGATACAATGTTGTAGACAACCCGATGGAAGTAAAGAAAGCGACTGGCTATTTACCCGAGCACAATCCGCTTTACCTTGATTTGTATGTGCATGAATACCTTGAATTTATTGGTGGATTATATAATCTGAAAGGAAAGGTATTGAAATCGCGCGTGGGCGAGATGATTGAACGTTGTGGACTAACCCGTGAACAGAACAAGAAAATAGAATCGCTTTCAAAGGGATACAGGCAGCGCATCGGATTAGCGCAAGCCTTACTGCATGATCCGAAGGTATTGATTTTAGATGAGCCTACCTCTGGTTTAGATCCCAATCAATTGATCGAAATCAGAAAGCTGATTAAAGAGGTAAGTACAAACAAGACAGTCATTTTCTCTACACACATTATGCAAGAGGTGCAAGCGCTTTGCGATCGTGTAGTCGTAATCAATAAAGGTAAAATTGTTGCAGATGATTCACTTCAAAATCTTTTACAACGAAGCAATACAAGTGTATCAGTCGTGGTGGAATTTGAAGGTAATGTTACAACCGATCAATTGAGTTTGCTTCAAGGCGTTACGAATGTGCATCAAATAGCCCCTGGAAAATTTTCGGTGATCGCGGATTCAGGCATTGATATCCGTCCGGATTTGTTTCGGTTTGCTGCCGATAAAAATGTATCATTGATCGGATTAAAACAGGAGGAGTCTTCATTGGAAAATATTTTTAGAGATCTTACTGTAATGCCAACACCTATTGAGAACCAATCGTAATCAGGTAAACCAGAAATGCTCCAGATACTTTCAAAAGAATTTAAAAGCTTCCTTAACTCGCTTATCGCGTATGTGGTTATAGGCGTTTTTCTTGTGAGTATTGGTTTATTGGCCTGGGTATTTCCGGATACCTCTATTCTTGGTTCGGGCTATGCCGATATGTATCCACTCTTTTCATTCGCGCCTTTTGTTTTTATTTTTTTAGTGCCTGCCATTACGATGCGCAGTTTTGCCGAAGAAAGAAAATCAGGAACTATGGAAATGCTCCTGACCAAACCATTAAGCGATTGGGATATTATTCTCGGAAAATTTCTTGCCGGATTCTTCCTTGTGCTTTTCGCATTACTTCCAACCGTAGTGTATTATTTTTCAATTTACAGTTTAGGAAACCCTATAGGTAATATCGATACATCAGGTGTGATTGGTTCTTATATTGGTTTGATTTTGCTGGCCGCTGTATTTTGTGCAGTAGGAATTTTTGCTTCCAGCATTACACCGAATCAGATTGTTGCCTTTGTATGCGCAGCGTTTATGTGTTTTATTTTCTTCATGGGTTTTGATTCGCTGGCTTCGCTGGATTTCTTTTCTGCGAATGCATTAACTGTTAAACAACTGGGCATTACCTATCATTACGATTCACTCAGCAAAGGACTGATTGATTCGCGTGATGTGCTTTATTTTCTGAGCGTTATTTTTCTGATGCTTTCCATTACCAAACTAAACCTCAGCAGCAGACAATGGTAAACTGGAAAAGCAGAATGTTGGGTGATGTGTTGGTATTTGCCAATGGTTTGGTGATGGTTCTCATGATCAATCTGGTCGTATCACATTATTTTTTCAGAATAGATCTTACAGAAGAGAGACGGTATAGTTTAAAAGATCAAACCAAATCCATTCTTCAGAATGTTGATGATGATGTTTATGTTGAAATTTATTTGGAAGGCGATCTGAATCCGGACTTTAAAAGATTCCAAAAATCCATTACCGAAACACTTGAAGAGTTCAGAATTTATTCCAATAACAAAGTAAGGTATGTAGTAACGGATCCTAATCTGGCGATGAGCCAAAAGGCACAATCCGAGTTTATGACTGATTTAGCGAATCGTGGTATTCAGCCCATGAATGTAATCGGTCAGAAAGATGGTAAACGCATTGAGCAAATTGTGTTTCCGGGCGTAATTGTTTCATATGGTGGTTTAGAGACTGGCGTAATGTTATTGAAGGGAAACAAAGCATCCGAAATTAATCAATCCGTTGAAGGTATTGAATACGAATTGGCCAATGCCATTTATAAACTCACCAGCACCGATCAAAAACAAATCGGTTTTGTTTCAGGCCACGGAGAATTAGAGTCGTTGAGTATTGCTGCTTTTCAACAGGATCTTCAGGAGCTATATGCGGTTTCAAAAATTAACCTTCAGGATCGCGAAAGTTTAAAGGCGCAAGATGCATTGATTATTGCCAAGCCTACTCAGACTTTTTCTCAATCGGATAAGTATAATCTTGATCAATACATTATGCAAGGAGGTAAGGTATTGTTCCTGATTGATAAAATGAATGCGAGTATGGACAGCGCTTCACAAGAAGATTATTTCGTGTTGCCGTATGATCTCAACATCGATGACTTACTTTTTAAATATGGTGTTCGTATCAATCCCGATTTGATTCAGGATCGGAGTTCTTCATTTTATCCGATTGTTACAGGGCAAACACAAGGGAAACCCAACATGCAATTAATTGAATGGCCGTTCTTCCCACTCATCAATCATTATGCAGATCACCCCATCACCAGAAATCTGGATGCCATCAGTACAAAATTTATCAGCAGCATCGATACTGTAAAAGCAGAAGGGGTAAAGAAAACACCTTTAATGATGACTTCTGAATTTACCCGTAAAGTCACCGCTCCGGTAAGTGTAAACGTCAATCAATTGCGAAAAGAATTAAAGCCGCAGGATTATACCTTATCCTCTATTCCTGTTGGATATTTGCTGGAAGGGAAATTTTCATCACTTTTTAAAAACAGATTTTTACCAGAAGGTGCAGATCAATCCTCATCTATTGGTGACGGAAAGGAAACAAAATTAATTGTTCTTGGTGACGGAGACATTATTCGTAACGATGTCAATCCTCGGACGCGAAAAGCGCAGCCACTTGGTTTCGATCCGTTTACAAACTACACTTTTGCCAATCGCGAATTTTTAATGAATGCATTGGCCTATCTAACCGATGAAGGTGGCTTAATACAAGCCCGTAATAAAGAGATAAAAATTCGTCCGTTGAATAAAGAGAAAGTAAATGCTGAAAAATTGAAATGGCAGATTATTAATGTGGCACTTCCAATTCTATTGTTAGTAATGTATGGTGTGGCGCGAGCCTACTGGCGTAAAAGAAAGTTTGCTCAATACTGATATGCAGGAAAAAAAGAACAGACGATTAGCGATTATTTTAGTGGGTTTACTCCTGGTTACAGGAGGAGTCTATTGGTTTGGTCAAAACGACCATCAATATGCAGTGGATAAAAACCTGTTTAATAATTTTGATTTAAAGACGATCGATCAGATTACACTTGAATCGATAAATGGAAAGGTAGATTTGAAATTCAATGGATCACGTTGGAAGGTGAACGAGGAGTTTGAAGCAGAAGCCAGCATGATTGATGTGCTTTTTGCAACGCTTCAAAGAGCAGAACCGAAACAGCCCATTGCAAACTCACTTCAGGATTCAACGAATGCTGCGCTTACGCGAGATGGTGTTAAGGTAAATCTGTTTACCACTGGAAGTAAAGTGTATGGCTTTTATGCCGGAGGTAATGCTCAAAAAACAAAAGCTATTTTTAAAGCAGAGGATGACGGTCAAAGTCATCAGGTCATCATACCTGGCTACCGCGTTTATGTTTCCGGAATTTTTGAATTACCTGAAAAGGATTGGCGCAATAGATTGGTGTTCGCTTTTAATTGGCGAAACTTCCAACAGCTTGATGCTTTGTTTCCTGAAAAGGATCAGGATAATTTTACAGTAGTGATGGACAAGCAATTTTTTGGTGTAAAAGGACTGCCGCAAACCGATACAACCAAGCTAAATGATTTTTTAGATCAGGTTTCATTGCTTACCGTGGATGAATACCTTTCTGCATCAGCGGATTCTGATAGTCTTTTTACAGGCAATCCGATTATGAAGATAAATGTGACGGATATTGCCAGCAGATCGTACAGTCTTGAGCTTTATCCTTTTGATAAAATGCGCAACCAATTCCCGGGTTTAATAAACGGAAAAGACCGTTCGGTTTTTGCCGTTGAAAAGATAAGAGAGCTGTTTCGGCCAAAGCAATTTTTCAAACCTTAACATTTGTATTTACCTGACAGCAAGTTCGTTTGAGAAAAAAATGTTTGGTATTAGCGGAACATTTCAGAAGATAAGTTCCCTTTCAGGGGGTCTGAACCTTGGTTTTATTATTCGGTTTTCTTTCTAACTTTACACCCGCTTTTAAAGAATCAAAACCACTACTTTCATGAAGTTTATCGTCAACTCGGCTTACCTGCTAAAACAGCTATCCAATATTAACGGTGTTATCACCACAAACCCAGTTGTTCCAATCTTAGAGAACTTTTTATTTGAACTTGACAAAGGAAGCCTTACTGTTACAGCATCCGATCTTCAAACATCGATTATCACTGAACTTCAGGTTGAATCGAAAGAGAAAGGTAGTATTGCTGTACCTGCTCGCATTCTTTTAGATACATTAAAGAACCTTCCTGAACAGCCCGTAACGTTTTCAATTGATGAGTCTACCTATAGCATCGAAATCATTTCAGATAATGGTCGCTATAAATTATCAGGTGAAAATGCAACTGATTTTCCGAAGGTGCCTTCTGTTTCAAATGACTTCTCTGCGGAGATTTCTACTGAAGTTCTTTCACGTGCTATTAACAATACCATTTTCGCTACCAGCAGTGACGAGCTTCGTCCGGCCATGACAGGTGTATATGTAAATCTGGGAGATAAGAATACAACCTTTGTTGCAACAGACGGACATCGTTTGGTTCGTTACAGAAGAACAGATGTAAAGTCTGAAAACGGCAATACCATTATTATTCCGCGCAAAGCATTGAATCTATTAAAGGCAACTTTACCTGCAGAAAATTCGGAGGTAAGTGTAAACTTCAACATGTCGAATGCCTTCTTTAAGTTTGGCAATATTAAAATGATTTGTCGGTTGATCGATGAACGTTTCCCTGACTATGATAATGTAATTCCTGCTGTGAATAACATTACGATGACGATTGAGCGCAATGATTTGTTGGGCGCAATGAAACGTATTTCAATCTATGCCAACAAAACTACGCATCAGGTACGTTTGAAAATTACAGGAAGTGAGCTGCAGATTTCTGCTGAAGATCTTGATTTTTCAAACGAAGCAAATGAGCGTCTCTCTTGCGAGCATGATGGTGAAGACATCGAGATTGGATTCAATGCTAAGTTCCTCATCGAAATGTTAACGAATCTGGATTCTGACAAAATTAAACTTACCATGTCTGCACCGAACAAAGCCGGTGTTATTCTTCCCGTAGATAAAGACAAGGCTGAAGACATATTGATGCTGGTAATGCCGGTTATGTTAAATCAATACGTTTAGAATTAAATAGAAGTTTCCCAATTTATGAGAAGAATCGTTGTTGTAATTGCGCTGACCATTGTCAGTAGATTCGTTTTTGCGCAAACTGTTTCGATGGAAGTTGCAAGTAACACCACTTCAGAGGTGAGCCCTGTTTTTCTAAAGAATAATCATTTGAAGAATTACGAAATCGGAAACCCTCCTGGTTTAAAGAAAAGAAACACCGGAAGGACATTGACGATTCTGGGTGGTGGTCTTTTAATTGGAGGTATTGCAGTTTTCAGTAGTGCTGATGAGAAATATTACAGCTCCACAACAACAAATGGTAATACACAAACAGAAGGCGATCCAAAAGCAGGTCTGGGTATTTTGATGATAGCAGGCGGAATAGGAATGACAATCCCTGGAATTATATTATGGACAAAAGGTGAGAAACAATACAAGCAGCATTTGCAAAATGAAGGTGCTCAAGCAACAATCCAATTCAAGGGAAATGGTTTGTCATTGAAGTATCGCTTTTGATTTATAGTTCACTTTGCGCTATTGCTCCTCTCTTTCCTAATTCAATCACTTCCATATTTTCTATTTTGCCTTTGTTGAGATCAAAACGCACCACGGTTTTGATATGATGAAACCCGTGGTTGCCTGCCGCACCCGGATTGATATAAAGCATGTTGTTAAAATTCGGATCGCGTTTGATACGCAATATGTGCGAGTGTCCGCAGATAAAAGCATCCGGGGTTTTCTCTTTTAATTTTTTTTTGATACGAGGATTATAATTTGGTGGAGCGCCACCAATGTGAGTCATCCAAATCGTAACACCTTCGATGGTGAACCATAAATCTTCCGGAAAGGCATGTTGAATTTCTTTGCTGTCGATGTTCCCAAACACAGCGCGAAAGGGTTTAATTTTTTTGAGGTCTTCAATCACGCTACTGTCTCCGATATCGCCTGCATGCCACACTTCATCAACATCTTTGAAATATTCAAAAACTTTTCGATCAAGGTAGCTGTGCGTATCAGAAATCAAACCAATCTTCATCCCGGAAATTTAGTAAACAATTCATCAATGTCTTTTGAATGACACTTAGTGTATGAATCGATTTGTACTTTCGTTCATCTTAAACAGATGACCATGAACAAAATTGTAATCTTATTTTTCTTAGCGCTTGCTAGTTTATCAGGTATTGCACAAAAGGCAGAAGTTTTCAGCACTTCTAATGGCGCAATTGGAGGCTACGATCCTGTTGCATACTTTACAGTTGGTAAACCAGTAATGGGTGATCCGAAAATTTCTTTTCATTGGCATGATGCTGATTGGTATTTTTCAAGCGAACAGAATCGTGATGCCTTCAAAATATCTCCTGAAAAATATACTCCGCAATTCGGAGGATATTGTGCATACGGAGTTTCAGATAATCATAAAGCACCAACCGATCCGGATGCCTGGACCATTGTTGATGACAAGCTGTATTTGAATTACAACTTAAATGTGAAGAAGTTGTGGAGTAAGGACCGTGCTGGTTTGATTAAGAAGGCAAATGATCTTTGGCCGACCGTAAAAGTTATGGAATAACTTTTCTTACCATAGTAATACTTTAATCGACCTACCTTACTTTTAATCGGGTTAATAAGGTATCCAAATATTTGCATTGGAGCTTGGTGACATTTGATTGTAAGTTGCGATACAACGCAACCTTACAATTCAATTATGAAGAATGTACTTGTCCTGTTAATTTGTCTTCTGGCTTCCCCTTGTCTGTTCGCTCAAAATACTAATGATGATGTTGTCGAAATTCCTTCGACACTTAAAGAGCGATATATCTACATGAAATCAAAAGCTCAGACTTTTAAAGACTATAAAGTAATTAAAGAATCAGTTTTAGATGGCGTATGGAAAATTTCGCAGGATTCTCTTCGCGCAAAGCAATCTACTATAGTAAACCTGAATGACAGCCTGAAGAAGCTTAACGGAACACTTCAACAAACCACAGCAACCATTAAAGAAAAGGATGAATCACTGGCAGAGATGACTCATGCAGGTACGCATGTTACATTCATAGGTATCGATGTTCTGAAATCCGTATTCATCACCATTGCCATTTCAATTGCAGCTGGACTGATTTTATTTGTCGTTATTTTAATTGGAAGATTAAAATTGATGGCCTTTAACTTAAAGCAAAAAACTGATGCATTGGATTCTACTCAGAATGATTTTCAAGAATATAAGCACAAAGCCATGGAGAAGCAAACCAAGCTTTCACGCGAGCTTCAGGACGAAAGAAATAAATTGCAAAGTCAAAGAAGTAGCTAGTATTTTAATCGACAACGTTTCTATTATTTTCAAACATATATAAATTTATATTTCTCTGATCAGACAGAGAAGATAATTATGAATCGATACCTTATTGATAAGTTGTAATTACTGCAAGCTCAGTTTTTTGTAAATCTCCAAACATACCCATGCGTCTGTTGCGGCATATTCGAGTTGCTTTTCAGTTAAGGTAGCTGCTTCCCAGTTTGACGTTTGGGCACTTTTAGAAATGCGGAATCCCAATAAAAGCCCGGCTAATTTTTTTACACTTTCAACTTGCAATCCTGAAGCTTTTGATAGAGTGGCCAACTCAATAAACCCTGCCGGTTCAAATGATTTAAGTTTCTGAAGAAATTTAATATCATCTCTGATGGCAACTCCAGCCTTTAGAATATTTGGATTTTGGAAGAGTGAGATCAATTCATCAGCAAGCCCGGTGTCGTGGAGACGGATTAAAAATACCTTATCGGGAATGGCTAATTGAATTAGAGCGACTTTAAATGATTGACCCTTTTTGAAACTAGGTCGAGTTTCTGTATCAAAGCCAACAACTTCATGCTTTTCAATTTCAGTCAGCATTTTTGCAAGCTTCGAGCCATCCGTAATAACCGTGATTTTTCCTGTAAATGCTTTTAATGGAAGACCATTCAGTTGATCACTGGTAATGTTAGTCTGACGAGCGTCATCATGTTGCGTGGCTGAGTGCATCAAAAAAAATAGTTAAAAGCTCAGTTTAAAAAATATGCATCCGAAGATGCCTCAAGTTAAGGGAAAAAACCAACACCGTTGAAGGTTTATAACTTAAAACTCTGGCCTACCTATATTAAGGCTGAACCTCATCATCTTTAAATCTCCGAATTTTATAGTTCATATAAGCCTGAAGTACTGTCATAATTGGACTAATAATGCAAAAGAAGGCATAAGGTGCATACGCTACGGTTGCAACTCCCAGCACTTGCGATTGTGTTGCTCCACATGTGTTCCATGGAATCAGAACAGAAGTCACAGTCCCTGAATCTTCCAATGTACGGCTAAGTAATTCTGGTTTATAGCCTCGTTTTCGATAGGTATCAGAATACATCCTTCCAGGAACCGCAATGGCCATGTATTGATCGGATGCTGTAAGGTTGAAGAAAATGCAGGTGACTGTAGTTGATAATACCAATGATCCTGTAGAGTGTGCAAATTGGATAATCCTTTCGGCAATTACCCGTAAAAGGCCACACGATTCCATTACTCCTCCAAACATCATGGCACATAGTATCAACCAAATTGTGTTCATCATGCCGTACATACCTTTTGAAGAGAGTAGCTCACTAATCATGGCATTATCAGTTTGGATAGAAGTGTTAATAGCCATTGCTTTCATTACCGCTATAAAAGAGGATTTCAGAAAATTGCCATCAATAGAAGAAATCTGATTGACTATCTGGGGTTGAAAAATGATCGTTGCCACTCCGCCTAACAATGATCCAATAAGCAAAGCAGGTAAGGCAGGCATCTTCTTAATAATCATCACTAATACCGCAATGGGCACAACAAAGAGTAATGGATTAAGATTAAATGCACTATCAATGGCTTTCATAACGGCTTCTGTTTCGCTTGATTCTACTGTAGAGTTAAGCGTAAAACCCCAAATAAAAAAAATAACTAGGGTTATGATTAATGTTGGAATGGTGGTGTACATCATGTACTTAATGTGTGTAAACAGATCTGTTCCAGCCATCGCAGGTGCGAGATTAGTAGTATCCGAAAGCGGTGACATTTTATCACCAAAATATGCTCCTGAAATAATAGCACCCGCTATTACAGGTTCTGAAATACCCAATGTTTTTCCAATACCTAATAAAGCAATACCCACGGTTGCTATCGTACTCCATGAACTCCCGGTTGCCAGCGATACAATACAACTCACGATGCAAGCAGCAAAAAGAAAAATAGTTGGGTTTAGAATTTTTAATCCATAATAGATCATCGCTGGTACAATGCCACTGATTAGCCAAGTTCCAGAAAGGGCGCCAATCACCATTAATATTAAAATGGCGCCCATAGCAGAGCTAATGCTTTTTACAATGCTATGTTCAATTTCTTTCCAGCTAAAACCGAGGTTAAAAGAAATAATGGCGGCAACGCCAGATGCAATCACCATTGCTACTTGATTAGAACCAAGTGTGGCATCAGACCCGAAAAACGACACATTCGTAAAGAGAAGGAGTACCAGGACTCCAATTGGAAATAGGGCTTGCCATAAAGCAGGCTCTTTTTTGGTCTCAATCATTCTAAAAAAGATTCAGGTTGAAAGCGTATTTAAGCGGTCAATATACGAAAATACCAATGTGTGGATTAAATCATTTGATTGACGGGCTGTCCAATATTTTTGGTTAATTCTCGATTTGAGTGAAGTGGATTGGTGATGCCTTTTTGACCGTTCTGATTATCAAATATTTCACTTTCTTTGCGGCTTCATCAAAGATTAAAACACAACATGAAAGGTTATATTGTATTGATCATCGTATGTATGGGTACATCTGTTTTTGCCCAATCAAAGAAAGAGTTGGAAGCAGAAGTGACCAGTTTGAAGAATCAACTGTACCAACTTAAAAATCCAAAAGAGATAGATTTAAACGACAAGCATAAGAAAGCCAGTTATGGTTTAGGCGTGCTGGTGGCAATGAATCTAAAATCACAAGGTGGCGACTCACTTAATGTTGATGCTATCAATGCTGCAATGAAAGATGTTTTTCTGGGTAAGACATTAAAGATTGAACAACAACAATGTTCTATGATAGTACAAGAGTATATGCAAGCTGCTGCCGAGAAAAAAATAATCGAAGGGAAGGAAAAGAGCTCAAAATTTTTGGCTGAAAATAAAACCAAAGAAGGCGTGAAAGTAACAGCAAGCGGGCTTCAATACAAAGTAATAACTGCAGGCACAGGGAAAGCTCCTGCCTCTGCAGAAGCTAGTGTTACCGTACATTATACAGGTAAGTTACCAGACGGAACTGTGTTCGACAGCTCTTTGGAGCGTGGTGAGCCTGCTACTTTTAAATTAAACGAAGTTGTTGCCGGATGGACTGAAGCATTGCAATTGATGCATGAGGGAGATAAGTGGATACTTTATATTCCATCCGAATTGGGCTGGGGTGAACAAGGTGGTGGTGATCAAATCCCTCCAAACTCGGCAGTTGTATTTGAAGTAGAATTAATAAAAGTGAATTAAGAATCTACTGATCGAGTTCATATCTTTGATTTCACTATGAAAGCCTGATTTACCTTAAAGAGGGAGATCAGGCTTTTGTATTTATATGGTAATTGCGTTGCTCTCGTTAGAAAAATCTGTTGGATGAAGAGTAGACCAACATTGCTTTTAGCTAATACTTTTCTATTTCAATGCCTCAACCGAATAAGGTTTCATCTCCAATGCATTGGAATTTTATTATCTGATCTGGGGTTTATATCAGGTATCCACTATCAATTGGTATTTGCGATACATTGATAGTGTGGTTAAGGGTGTATAAATCATTATATAGCAATATGTTCAAGTCAATCAATCCGTACGATCAATCTGTTATTGCAGAGTTTCAATTACACAGTGATGATGAAATTCAAAAGAAGCTAAACCTTGCGTCAAGCGCTTACAAGATCTGGCGCAAAGAAAGTTTCTCCAACCGTGCGGCACTGATGAATAAGGTGGCACAACTTCTTCGACAAAATAAAGAAGAGTATGCCCGTGTCATCACACTCGAGATGGGCAAGATCATTAATGAATCAAGAGGTGAGATAGAAAAATGTGCTGAGGCATGCGAATACTTTGCACAGCACAGTGAAGCATTTTTATCGGACACGCCTATTCAAACGGAATCGAAAAGAACATACATTACCTATCAACCTACTGGAGCGGTATTCTCCATCATGCCCTGGAATTTTCCTTTCTGGCAGGTATTTCGTTTTGCAGTTCCCAATATTATGGCAGGTAATGTTGTCATGCTGAAACATGCTCCCAACGTTTGTCAGACTTCGCTCTTAATTGAAAAAATATTTCATGAAGCAGGTTTTCCAGAGGGTGTTTTTCAATCTTTCATTATTGATGTTGATAAAGTAGAAGGTATCATTCGTCAGGATATTGTTCAAGGCGTTACCTTAACAGGAAGCGAGAAGGCAGGAGCACAGGTGGCAGCGGTCGCGGGAAAGCATATTAAGAAAAGTGTGCTTGAGCTTGGCGGAAGTGATGCCTTCATTGTCTTAGACGATGCCGATTTAGAAAGAGCAGCAATAATTGCTATTCAATCGCGGATGCGAAATGCAGGTCAGGTTTGTATTGCGGCCAAGCGTTTTATTGTGGTAGAAAAAGTGAAAGAAGAATTTTTAAATCATCTTCAGAAAAATATTTCCGCACTTATCCAGGGAAATCCTCTGGATGAAAAAATCACAGTAGGCCCAATGGCTCGGCTCGATTTGGCCGAAACGCTGGAAAAGCAAATGGGGAGTTCAATCCAATCCGGAGCGCGGAGAATACTGGGAGGTGAGCGTAATGGATGTAATTATCAACCTGCTCTACTCGATAATGTAAAACCAGGAATGGTTGCTTTCGAAGAAGAGACGTTCGGACCTTTAGCTTCTATCATTACAGTAAAGAATGAAAGTGAAGCCATCGCATTAGCGAATACAAGTCGCTATGGTCTATCTGCTTCCCTCTGGACAAATGATTTAAATAGAGCCGCTGTACTTGCGAAAGAAATAGAAGCGGGGGCTGTGTTTGTGAATTCGCTTGTTCGTTCAGATCCTCGATGGCCAATCGGAGGTATCAAAAAATCCGGATACGGCCGGGAGCTCGCTGAGGCTGGAATAAAGGAGTTTATAAATGCGAAGTCAGTGATTATAGACTAAAAGGTCTTGAAAATGAATTGGCCATTGTTAACAGATGAATAAATTCTTTTGTTAAAATACTTTCAGAAATATTTGAAAGTATGAAAAATTAAAGTAGGTTTGAGCCATGGAATACAATGAAGCAAAGCAAAAGTTCATACACGCCTGGGGCACTTTAGGCTCCAATTGGGGTATAAATAAGGCTATGGCTCAGATCCATGCTTTGTTATTGCTTGCTACTGAACCCTTGTCGGCTGAAGATATTATGGATGAACTTCAAATGTCTCGCGGAAATGTAAATATGAATTTGCGTGCGCTAATGGATTGGGGTATTGTAAAAAAAGAACATAAGGTAGGGGAGAGAAAGGAGTACTTCTCAACAGGGAAAGATGTCTGGGATTTGGCAAAACAGGTTTCGCGTGAGCGGAGGAGGAGAGAGATTGAACCCATCATTAAGGTTCTTGAGGACGTTCAAAGTGTCTCAGGTGATGATAAGAAAGCAGTTGCTGAATTTAAGAAGGTAACAACAGAACTTTTTGAATTCTCCAGTAAGATTGATGGAGTGATAGAAAAATTCACAAAGTCAGATCAAACCTGGTTTTACAAACTGCTTATGAAGTTGTGATATTTTTTTGAACATAACTTTCAATATTTATTGAAATTACTAAAACATCAAAAAATAAACTTTAACTAAAATTTAAAATTATGAACTACACAATCTTAAGCTACGCGCTCTACATGCCAGTTACCATCGCACTCACTGTTTGGGTAGCAAAAACACTGTTTACAAATGGACGTGTTTTTTTGGTAGACATTTTTCATGGAAATGAACTTCTCGCAGACAGTGTAAACAAACTGCTTGTTGTTGGATTCTACCTGATCAATATCGGGTATGCTGTTTACACACTTCAAATCTTTGGGGAGATTAACAGCATTCAAGTAGTAATTGAAAAACTGAGTATCAAGTTAGGTGCGATCATCCTGATTCTTGGAGCCATGCATTTCTTTAATCTGTTTGTATTCTTCAAACTTCGCAGAAGAGCAAAAGAAGTAGTTGCTTAATAACAATGTTATGAAAACACTTACGGATCACACCATTATTTACGATGATGAATGCCCTATGTGCAACTTGTATACGAAGGCTTTTGTAAAGACTGGAATGCTTGATGCCAATGACCGAGAGGCATTTACCGAAGTAGTCAATACGAATATCCCAAACATCAACTGGAATAGAGCGCGGAATGAAATTGCCGTGATTAATAAAAGTGATAATTCAGTTAAGTATGGAGCAGAGGGTTTAGTCCATGTTATTGGTTACAATTTTCCAATGTTTAAATCGCTATTCAATCTTGATTTCGTTCGTGTTTTAATGAGCCGATTGTATTTTTTTATATCCTACAATAGAAAAGTGATTGCACCGGGGAAAATCTTTGAAGGTGATAATAAGTGCACACCCGATATGAGTTACAAGTATCGATGGGCCTACATCATCTTTCTTTGGTCAATTACTTCTACAGTTTTAGCGTTTTACTCAAGACTTCTTGTATCCCTTGTTCCTGAATCTAACTTCGTAAGAGAATTTTTAATCTGTGGCGGCCAAATTATTTTTCAGGGAATAATAGTTGGATTAGTTCGAAGAGATAGGTGGATTCATTATCTCGGTAATGTAATGACAGTATCCTTAAGTGGTGCTCTATTGTTAAGTCCTGCATTTCTTCTGAAAGGATTTATCCACTCAGGTATTTTTTATATGAGTTACTTTATGATTGTAGTTGCGCTCATGTTCTTTGAACATATTAGAAGGGTTAAGATACTTGGATTACCGAGGTTTATTTCGTTGACCTGGGTCATCTATAGATTTCTTGTTTTGTTAATCATTTTATAATTCGTGCAGATGAAAAAGATTGTTATTGCTGGTGGTACTGGATTCTTAGGAAATTGTCTCGTTGATCACTTTCGTGGAAAGAATGCTCAGATAATTATTTTAACGAGAGGAGAATCGCGAACAAGCGAAGCCATTCAATATGCAAACTGGGATGGAAAGACATTTGGATCTTGGGTAAACACTTTAGAAGATGCAGATGTACTGATCAACTTAAATGGCAAGTCGGTAGACTGTCGTTATACGGAGAAAAATAAAAAACTGATTTACTCAACACGTTTAGATGCAACCAACATATTAGGTCATGCCATTCAGCAATCCAGGAACCCACCTAAGCTTTGGATCAATGCTGCATCAGCCACCATTTATCGTCATTCGATCGATAAAGAAATGGATGAATATACAGGCGAAATAGGTACTGGTTTTTCAGTTGATGTTTGTCAGAAGTGGGAGAATACCTTTAACAGATTTGAGACAAGCCAAACCCGGAAGATTCTGATACGAACGGGTATCGTTCTTGGAAAAATTGGAGGACCATTAAAACCGTTAAAGATGCTGGCAAAGTTTGGGTTAGGTGGAAAGCATGGATCGGGAGATCAATACTTTAGTTGGCTCCATGATAAAGATTTTGTCAACATCATACAGTTTCTGATAGACAATCCGGATGCAGAAGGTGAGTACAATGTTACCGCGCCAAAGCCAGTCGTAAATAGTCAAATAATGAAAGCACTTCGATCAGCCATCGGAATTTCGTTTGGACTCCCTCAGCCGAAATGGCTTTTGGAATTTGGAGCATTGCTCATTGGAACCGAAACAGAATTAATCCTCAAAAGCAGGAGAGTTATTCCAAAAAGACTGCTTGAAGCAGGTTATAAATTTCAATTTGATAATATTGAAAAGGCAATGATTGATCTTGCTGCCTGAATGAGTTGGAGATATGTCTATGTACTAACCTTCGTTAGTAAAACTTTTTTTAAAGTTCTTGCCATCAACGTTATCATTTACCTAACTTTATCGTTTAATTTTGCAGAAACATAAAAACAAACTGAATGATTTTCATCTGACGTTCTCATTTAAACAACAAAGAAAGAAATTGAAAACATTGATCACCATCCTCCGAGCAGTTCAATCTGCTTTCCTACCTAAAAGAACTCTATCGTTCTTATCTGCTGCCTGCACGGTGACCAGGCGACCCCGACCCCTACGCTTTGTGCGTATCTGAGTCTTTCATTTTTAAAATGTTAGTCAAACAAACGGCATGTCCAGGATGTGGCGTTTATGGTGCGTTTCGCGCCATGGGTCTTAATTCAATTATTTTAAAGCAGTTAGTAAAGTGGAAAATATTAAACTCATTGTAAGGCGCGCCACGCCTGATGATAAAAAATACGCAAACACCATCATTCAAGAGATGGAGGAGTCTGCCAAAGCACGTGGCACCGGTATTGCCAAACGCTCGCCTGAATACATCGAAAAGAAAATGGATGAAGGCAAGGCTGTAATTGCCACCACGGAAGAGGGTGTTTGGGTAGGCTTCTGTTACATCGAGGCCTGGGAGCACGGCAAGTATGTGGCCAATTCGGGGTTGATCGTATCACCTCCCTTTCGAAAAACAGGAGTTGCTACTCAGATCAAACAAAAGGTATTTGCCTTGTCTCGTGAAAAATATCCTGAATCTAAAATCTTTGGACTGACCACTGGTTTGGCAGTAATGAAGATTAATTCAGATCTTGGTTACGAGCCCGTTACCTATTCGGAGTTAACCACAGATGAGGAGTTCTGGAAAGGATGTCGGAGCTGTGTGAATTTTGATATTCTGACTAGTAAGGAGCGCAAGAATTGCATGTGTACTGCCATGCTCTTCGATCCTGTTGAAGCAGCGAAGAAGATTGAGGAAGCTAAATCAAAAGCACAACTAATTGTAGAGCCAGAAGGTGAATTGCATTTACATAAACACCGCCAGTTTAAAGGTAACTTCAAATTGTTTGAGCGTTGGGTTCGCTTTAAGCAATACGTACTATTGAAAACAAGTAGAAAAAAAAATAGTGATGGAGATCCATCAAATAAACCAAAATCATTTCTAAGCATATTTTTCTGGTAAACGATACAATGAAAAAGAAAGTAGTATTAGCATTTAGTGGTGGATTAGATACATCGTATTGCGTAAAATATTTGGGTGAAGACAAAAATTATGAAGTTCACACCATTACGGTAAACACGGGTGGCTTTGATGACACTGAATTGAAAGCCATTGAAGCTCGTGCAAAAAATCTTGGGGTAGCATCACACAAAACAGTTGATGAAACAAAGAATTATTATGAAACAGTAATTCGCTTTCTCATCTACGGAAACATACTAAAGAATAATACCTATCCACTAAGTGTAAGTGCAGAGCGCATGTCACAAGCTTTGGCTGTGGCAAATTATGCAAAGGCAATTAAAGCGGATGCAGTCGCGCACGGAAGTACAGGTGCCGGTAACGATCAGGTTCGGTTTGACATGGTGCTGAATATTTTGGTACCCGGTATCGAGATCATCACACCCATTCGTGAATTGAAACTCTCTCGAGAAGAAGAAATTTCCTACCTCAAGTTGAAAGGCGTACAGATGAATTTCGAAAAGGCGATGTACTCAATCAATAAAGGACTGTGGGGAACATCCGTTGGTGGAAAGGAAACATTGAGTTCGTTAGGTATGCTACCGGAAGAAGCGTGGCCAACACAATTAACTAAAACTGGAAACGAGGAAGTTGTATTGGATTTTGATAAAGGTGAGTTGAGAAAGATAAATGGAAAAGCATTTGCTCATCCAACGGAAGCGATTCAATACCTTCAAACCATCGCAGGCCCATATGGAATTGGTCGTGACATACATGTGGGCGATACGATTATTGGAATAAAAGGTCGCGTTGGTTTTGAAGCAGCAGCACCCATACTTGTTCTCAAAGCACATCATGCATTAGAGAAACACGTGCTTACCAAATGGCAGCTTAGCTGGAAAGATCAGCTGGCGCAATTTTATGGTAACTGGTTGCATGAAGGTCAATACCTTGATCCGATTATGCGCGATATCGAAGCCTTCTTAACGAACTCTCAACAGCAAGTTACGGGTACAGTACATATTCAATTGTATCCATACAGATATCAGGTATTAGGTATTCAATCAGCAAATGATTTGATGTCATCGAAATTTGGTAAGTATGGAGAAATGAATTTAGGTTGGACAGGTGATGATGTAAGAGGCTTCACCAAAATTTTTGGTAATCAGGCCATGATTTATCATCAGGTGAAATCAGAGAATGAGAAAGTTTAATTTTTGGAGAGAAGTGCAATGAAAAAAATACAAGTAGGAATTATTGGTGGTGCAGGTTACACCGGAGGCGAAACAATTCGATTGTTGCTAAACCATCCGCAAGCAGAACTTGTGTTTGTTCATAGTAGAAGTAATGCAGGTAATCCCCTGCATACTTCCCATCCTGATTTAATGGGTGACACTTCACTTACCTTCACAGACTCCATCAACCAAAATGTTGATGTAATTTTTCTTTGTCTCGGACATGGCGAAAGCAAAAAGTTTTTAACTGAAAATTCAATTAACGCTTCTGTTAAGATCATCGACTTAAGTCAGGATTTTAGATTGGGAGAACAAGTTGAAGGGAGAGAGTTTGTTTATGGTCTTCCGGAGGTAAATCGCGAAGCCATTAAGAACGCATCAAACATTGCTAACCCAGGATGTTTTGCTACTGCTATTCAACTTGGCTTAGCACCGTTGGCAAAAGTAGGTTGGTTAGGGGATGTGTACACAACAGGTATTACAGGCTCAACAGGTGCTGGTCAGAAATTACAAGACACTACGCACTTCACCTGGCGAGCAAATAATATTTCAGCATATAAGACATTAACACATCAACATATTAAAGAGATCACGAAGACGATTGAACAATTGCAAAGCGGGTATGCGAAATCAATTAACTTCATACCATGGCGCGGTGATTTTACGAGAGGCATTTATGTGAGTTCTTGCATTACCGTAAAGCCATCGCTTGTTGAGGTTGAAAAACTGTATCATGACTTTTATGAAGGACATCCCTTTACTATTCTTTCACATGATATGATTGATTTAAAGCAAGTAGTGAATACCAATAAAGCATTGGTTGCATTAGAGAAGCAAGGAGATAAGCTGGTTGTTCATTCAGCGATTGATAATCTTTTGAAAGGTGCTTCCGGTCAGGCAGTTCAAAATATGAACTTGATGTTTGGTCTTGAAGAGACTGCTGGATTGAAATTAAAGAGTATTGTATTCTAACATCCAGATCCGGTAAAGAGATGGATTTAATTTTCGAACATGAAGTTATTTGACGTATATCCGTTATTCAATATCACTCCTGAAAAAGCTCAAGGCTCATGGCTTTGGGATGAGAGCGGTCAAAAATACCTTGATCTCTATGGAGGTCATGCCGTGATCTCAATCGGTCATTCGCATCCACACTATGTAAAGTCTTTGTCGGAGCAATTGAGCAAGATTGCATTCTATTCAAATAGTGTACAAAATCCTTTACAAGAAAAACTAGCAGAGAGACTTGGAGCATTTTCGGGCTATCCAGACTACCAACTCTTCCTATGTAATTCGGGAGCAGAGGCAAATGAGAATGCGTTAAAACTTGCATCATTTGTAACAGGCCGCAAAAAAGTTATTGCATTTAAAAAAGCATTTCATGGTCGAACATCAGGTGCGGTGGCGGCTACTGATAATCCAAAGATTGTAGCGCCATTCAATGCTGGTCATGAGATTGTTTTTGTGCCAATGAATGATGAGGCTGCTCTTAGTTCAGTATTGAATAAGGATGTTGCAGCTGTTATCATTGAAGGTATTCAGGGTGTTGGAGGAATTCAGTTACCGGATGATTCATTCTTAAAATTTCTGGAAAAGAAATGTAAGGCAAATGGTTCGTTGTTGATACTTGATGAGATTCAATCGGGTTATGGACGAACAGGAAAATTCTTTGCGCATCAGCATGCTGGTATTAAACCGGATCTGATCACGATGGCCAAAGGTATGGGAAATGGTTTCCCGGTAGGTGGTGTTTTAATTCAGGGTGATATCAAACCCTGGAGCGGCATGCTAGGCACAACTTTCGGAGGTAATTACCTTGCTGCTGTTGCATGCCTTGCAGTACTTGAGGTGATGGAAGAAGAGAAGCTTCTTAAAAATGCTGAAACACTTGGATTATATTGTATTGAAGAATTAAAGAAAATCTCAGCGCTGCTTGATATTCGTGGTCGTGGTTTAATGATTGGCTTTGATCTTTCGGAAGACAAGAAAACTGTACGCAATGATCTTTTAATAAAGCATAAAATATTTACAGGTGAGGCAAAGCCAAATACAATACGACTTTTACCTTCACTCGCTTTGCAAAAGAGTGAAATCGATATTTTCTTAACCGCATTGAAAGAAGAATTAAAATGAAATTGCCATCCCGATACATTACCGCTCATATTGTAACAATGCTTGGTAATTCCATGTGTCCATTAAAAACAATTATTAACACATGAAAGATTTTATTTCCGTCCCCCCCGGTGTTTCAGACATTTACAAGCTAGTCAAGATGGCATTGGCCTATAAGGCAAATCCATATTTGGATAAAGGACTTGGTTCGAACAAACGTCTTGGTTTACTCTTCTTGAATCCAAGTATGCGTACGCGATTGAGTACGCAACTTGCAGCACAGAATCTGGGAATGGAAGTTATTGTTTTCAACGTTGGCCAGGATGGCTGGGCATTGGAGTTTGAAGATGAGGCCATCATGAGTGGAAACACTGTTGAGCACGTTAAAGACGCGGCACCAATCCTCGGAAAATACTTTGATGTACTGGGTATTCGTACATTTCCTTCATTGCAAAATAAGGTAGACGATTACAGCGAGCTGTACATCAATCAGTTTATAAAGTATGCAGGTATTCCGGTGGTCAGTTTGGAGAGTGCCACGGTTCATCCGCTACAAAGTCTTACCGATGTTATCACGATTACTGAAACATTCAAAGAAAAGAGAAAACCTAAGATAGTTTTAACATGGGCACCTCATGTAAAAGCTTTACCACAATGTGTTGCCAATAGTTTTGCTCATTGGATAAATGCATGGGATCAAGCTGACTTTGTAATCACCCATCCTGAGGATTATGAATTGGATGAACGCTTTACAAAGGGAGCAACCATCACCCAAAATCAAAGTGAAGCATTGAAGGATGCTGACTTTGTGTACGTGAAGAACTGGAGTACCTATGTTGATTATGGAAGAATTTATTGTAACGATCCTCAGTGGATGCTAACCAATAAAAAACTTCAACTCACCAACAACGCAAAGGTAATGCATTGCTTACCTGTGCGGAGAAATGTAGAATTAAGTGACGAAATATTGGATGGACCGAATAGCATTGTAACGCAACAAGCCTCGAACCGTGTTTGGGCTGCTCAAGCTGTACTCAGTGAAATTTTATCAGGTACTAAGTAATACGGTGTCGCAACTGACCTTTAACGATTAACAGATAACCGAACAATGAATAAGTTATTCATCATCAAGATAGGCGGTAATGTACTGGACAATCCAACGCAACTGGATTTGTTCGTGAAGAACTTTTCTTCCATCAGCGAAATGAAAATTTTAATTCATGGTGGTGGAAAAATAGCGACAAAGATTGGTGAGCAATTAGGTATTGAGTCGAACTATTTAAATGGACGGAGAATTACGGACGCTGCTACACTTGATCTTGTAACAATGGTCTATGGTGGATTGGTAAACAAACAGATCGTAGCTCAACTTCAACAAATGAATTGTAATGCCTTGGGTGTTACAGGAGCAGACGGAAATATGATAAAGGCAACGAAGCGTCCTGTTAAAGATGTTGACTATGGTTATGTTGGTGACGTAAAACCTGAAAATGTAAATGCCGATTTACTTGCCGTGTTACTGAACCAAAACATTACGCCTGTTTTTGCTCCCCTTACCCATGCTGATGGAAGAATGCTAAACACAAATGCCGATACAATTTCATCTGTATTGGCAGTAGCACTAAGTAAACATTTTGATGTAAGATTGATTTTTTGTTTTGAAAAGAAGGGTGTGTTAAAGGATGTAAATAATCTGGATTCAGTTATTCGTCATCTCCCTAAGGAATTGTATACAGAACTATTAACCAAACAGGTTTTTGCGGATGGTATTCTCCCGAAACTTGAAAATGCGTACGCTGCAATCCAGGCAGGAGTGAAAGAGGTGTTGATTGGTGAAGCTGGTGATCTGGTAAAAAATACAGGACAGGAAACAGAAGGAACACTCATAACTTTATAAAAAATTTCGAGTGCTCGAAACTCGGAACTTTAAACTCGGCATGACAAAAGAAAAACTCCCTGCGTTAGCATTGAATCTTCTTCAGCGACTAATCGCTACTCCTTCCTTTAGTAAGGAAGAAGATGAAGTAGCTTCTATTATAGAGGATTTCTTTGAACAGCATGGAGTGCATAGCTATCGCAGAGCAAATA
>DAIQPD010000243.1:0-5831 GCA_036787535.1 Chryseolinea sp. | reverse complement strand
TACTTTAAATAGCTTTGAAGATATGCACAGAGGTATATTTCTTAAAATTACGGATGATACTATCAATCGTCTCTTCTCCATCTCTACCCACAATCAAATGAATGTGATTCGTCATTAAACACCAGGCATAAACAATCAAGCTCTTTTCTTTCTGACAGAAGCGTAACGAATCCAGAATAATATCTTTATAGGCTTGTTGTGTAAAAACATCCACCCAGCTTTCTACTGCAAAGGTGATAAAGTAAGGTTTGTCCTGATCCCGGACTTTGTATTTTTCGCTCATGGCTAACGGTAAAAAGTTATCTAACAGAGGTAAGCTTCTGGAAATAAATTCGAGTCAAAGATTATCCATCTTATTTAGTTTGATGGAGGGGGACGGAAATAACTTCCGCCCCAGCCGGGGTTTTAGCGGACGCTTAAAATTGTTTTAGTACAAGTGAGACAGTTGCGCTAGTAAGGAAACATGCTACCATTTCAGGCACGTTGATTTTTTTGATTCGTTCACGAAAAATTGGAACCATAACAAAATTGTAATAAACACATTCTTTCGCTAAACGGTAATTTTTAAAGCCTAATGAGACAACTCTAAAACTGATCTTCACTTTTGTTGGTTTTTACCTTTCCATAAAAATTGAACTCAAACGATACGATACCGATTGAGTTGTACGGAAACTCAAATAAATACTTTGTAAAAATCGCATCCGGATAAAACATTCTTATCGCATTTTCGATACAATGATTAACTGATCACTTCTTCGATTCTTTCCTTCCCACATCACACTTGTTCTTACAACATCATCCTTAGGCGCCAAGGTAATGGAGTAAGGTTACAGAAGGGTTAAGGTAGGTTTAGAGTAGGTGAAGAAGATTGGGAAACATGAACATTAACAATTTAAAAATTAAAATTATGAGCAAGATTAGTTTGAATGCCCTGGTGAATGGTATGAGTGGCAAGCTTGGCAATGCCGTACTCCGCAGAAGGGGAAGCCGCACCGTGATGGCCTCCATGCCAAAAGAAAGAACGAGTGAATTCTCTATTAAAGAGAAAGCGCAACAAGCACGTTTCAAACGTGGTGCAGCCTATGCAAAAGAGGCGATGAAGAACCCTGCTATACGAGCAGAGTATCAGCAGTCCGCTAAAAAGAGAGAGTCGAATGCCTTTGCCATCGCATTGGGTGATTTCCTTAAACCTCCCTCCATCGATCAGATCAAGACCGATGGGTATACTGGAAAGGTGAATGACATCATTGCGATCCAAGCTTCGGATGATTTTAAGGTTGCTGCTGTAAAAGTTGCCATTCGTTTACCGAATGATGTGCTTCACGAAAGTGGCGTGGCTACGTTTGATGGTCAGGCGCTGGACTGGAAGTATTCGATTACTGTGGCTAACGCTTCTGTAACGGGTACGAAGATTCAGGTGATTGCAATGGATTATCCTGGGAACGAAGCAAGTAGTGAGCATGTGATGTAACGGTAGGATCCGCAGGTAACTGCGGATCTTCTTTTTAATACCAGAACAAAAAGTTTAGGGATAAAAATGAAACAGTAACACAATTTTAATTCATTTTCCTTTCTTGCAGATAATACTAAAATTGTTTCATAAAATCGTGGTATTCAATTTTTGCCATATAGGGAAAGTAGGGCAAGGTTTCTATCAGTTCTTTTGTCTTCGTCTCTTCTATGCTTTTGAAAATCAGAACAGCATCCTTCTTTGAACCCGAAATGAAAAAACTCTCCAGAATACCTTCTTCTTTCCATTGATTAACAAAACTCATTTCTTTCTTAGGTAAATCCGGATTTGATTTTATTGTGTCAATTCCATTATCTGATAAGGTGATGAAAACGAATATTCTATTCATGCTCATAAAATGAAAACTTAAAATGTTGTGTTACTAAAATTCAGTATCGCATTTGCTCTCACAATCCTGTTTTGATTGCAAATACGATACTACACCAATAAACCTTTAAGAAATTAAAAGAACAGTTAATTAACCGTTAACTTACCTTCTTGATTATTTGATCCTTATCTGGATTAGTAAGTTTGGCCATACCTATTTTTTATTCCATGCGGAATCCTGTATTCGTAAATAAGTATTGTATAAGCTTCATATTCTGCTTCTTTTTTTATTGCGTACCATCGAAAGCACAAAAGACCGATGAACAAATGTGGTTTGAGTATATGCTCAACTACCCATTTGCAAATATGTACAATCTTGAAAGTGCATTTACCTACAGCACTTCATTGCGTAGCCCACGATGGCGCGCATTTGATTTTCAAATTACTCCCGAAGCAGCCATAACTCGAAATATAGACCTATCGGCATCTTTCCTTGGCTCGTATACTTTTCAAAATGATACACTGGAGTCACTTGAACTTCGACCTACCATCGGTGTGCGGTTTCATTTTACAGAGGAGAGGAGAATTCAAACCAGGCTGTTTGTGCGTTTTGAGCAGCGTCATTTTAAAGACGTGGAGGCAGGGGATTGGTATAAAAGTAATCGCTTCCGTACACGGGCCGAATCGGTAATTGCTTTGAATAAACCGACTATGTTTTCGGGTGACAAACTGTGGTATGCTATATTAGATGCTGAATGGTTTTTTGTTTTGGATGAGGATGTAGAGGAACGATTTGCAAACCGTTTTCGCTTGCGGGCCGGATTGGGCTATCGCCTCAATTACAACCTGAGATTTGAATTTGTATTCACGAATCAGCAATCAAAAAATGCTATAGCCGAAAATTTCTATTCAAGCGATAACATCTTTCGTTTTCGTATCAAACAATACCTTAATAAAGCGAAGCCTTCTAACGCTACAGGAACGGGCAATTAGGTTAAAGAGAATGAAGGGTTATGATCAATGCCAATTTAATCACGTAGTTTTCAGAATGGCACTGTACAGGCTGTCCACAAGTTGTTCCGATTGCAGAAATGCACCCAGGTAGGGTTTGATAGAATCCATCAGTTCCGGAAAGCGTTGTTTCATTTTAATGATATGCTCATTTGCCTCCGCAAGGTTATTCATTTCAGCTAATGAAGCGGCCTTCATCAATAATTCCCAGGGCACATCGGGCATGTTCATTTTTTCTGCCCAGTATAAAGCATCCTCATATTCTTTCTTTTGAAAATAATAGAAACTTAATCCTCCATTAAGCCACCATTGATAGTAAGGATTCAGTTGAATGGAGTCGTCAAGTAATTTAAAACCGCGTTCATATTCTCCGGCACAGATGAGACAAAACCCAATACCGCCCGCAATGCCGGCTGCTTTTGGTTTCAACTTCATCCATTGTTCGGCTACTTTTAAACAGGCCTCTCGTTGATGTAAAAATAAGTGTGCCAGGCCCAGCGTTTGGTAAGCGTGTTGACATAGCGGATCAATCCGTAACGAGGTCTTGGCACATTGAACTGCATTTTCAAGAGGTTGGTCAATGTTGCTTTGATATCCCTTGAAAAATCCAGCAACATACGTTTCGCCTAAGATGGCCCAACCAAGAGCATACGCTGGATCTAGTTTAACAGAATATTCCATCGCTGCTTTTGCTTTCAGAAAAACTTCTTCCGTTTGATTATTCACCATGTGGTAATACCAGAAAATGGCATCATAGATTTTTAAATCTTCAACACGGGCGGCAGGTGGTATTTTAGCGGCTTCCCGAAAAATAATTCCATAGTATCCACCAATCTGATTTACAACGTGCCTTACCACGTCATCTTGAATTTTAAAAAGACTTGAAGCGGTCTTTTCATGTTCATACGAATTCGTCCAGATTTGTTGTTGTGATTCGGTTTGGATAAGCTGCACCCGAATTCTCAGATGAGTGCTATCAGACTGAACACTTCCGGTTAATATATACTTAGCGCCAAGCATGCGCCCGGCTTCTTTGAAATCAGTAATTTCTGAACTTAGCTTACTGGTAGAAAAATAGGAGACAACCAAGAGTTCGCTAAAGGAGGTGAGTTCGGTACTAATATGATCTCCCAAACTGTCAGCAAAAGTGGGATGTACATTTTCTTCATTGAGTACCCGAAAGGGCAATACAGCAATGGTGGGTTTGTGCTGCAGTGCCGGTGTTTCTAATGCAGCGTTAGGTATAACCGGGTTTAATTTTTTATAATCAAACATCGGTATATAAGCTCCCTTTGGAATTGAAATAAAAATCGGATCGCTAATTCCGGGGCCATCATAGTATTCATTTAAAGTGCGCCTCAGTCGACCAGCATGAATACGAACAGTAGCATCTGTTTGCGGATCATAGGTCATTTTTTTCGAAAGCACCTTGATCCCTATTGTATACTCCTTCAACTCTTTTTCTCTACCAGCCAGTTTTTCATCGACCACAAATTTCAGAAAGGCTGATAACAAGACTGAATTTGTAAAGGCCGGGAAAGACAGAACGCGCTGCAATTGCGCTGTTATATCCTGTTCACTTATTGTAGAGGGCGTCTGCATTTAACAGTTAATTAACCCCAAGTAACTGAAATTATAATCCTTTCTGAATTTAATTTCGAAAAAAATGAACCATCCTAAATAGGTAATGTGTAAAGAACTTGACCAAATGATAGCTCGATTTCCTGCCTACCGGTTGCAAATAATTCAATTGTTTACGCATAACGCAAACTTTAAATCCCTATGTGAGGATTATTCGATATGCCGGCAATCCATAGATCGATATACGATAAGCCAGGAACAGCAAACTGAATTTAAACAACTCTGTCTGGAATTGGAGAATGAAGCTTTAAATCACTTAACACATACTTCGAATTAATAACAATCAATCTTAAATGACAACCATGAAAACTAAAATCTGCACAGTGCTCCTTTCTTTAATCGTATTATCAAGCGCTTATGCACAGATTGATAAGGATGCGCTATCCTTAAGCATCTCAAAAGCTGAAGAAGCGAATAACCAAAAATTGAAACAGTATACATGGAAAAGAAATTCGGATGTTTTTATTGACAGCCAATTAAAGCTAACCACACTTACTTTATTTAGTTTTTCGACTGACGGAAAACTAGAGACTAAAATAATTGATGCTGAAACAACGGTAAAGAAAAAGCCCGGAGTGCGTGGCGCGATGCAGAAAAATGCTGCTGAGGACAAACTGGATTATATTGAAAAGGCACTGGCACTTTCACTCAAATATGCATTCATGTCGAAAGGCGAATTGCTTGATTTTATCAGCAAAGCAAAAGTAACAGAAAAGAACGGGCTGATCGAAGCGATTGGTTATGACGTGGTGGTAAAGGGCGATCGTTTACTTATTCTGGTAGATCCCAAAACGTACCTATACACGTACAAAGAATTCTCAAGCTTGCTGGGAGCAGACAAGGTAGACGGTAAGCTCAACTATGGAAAATTCAGCAACGGAACCAATCATGGCTCAACCACAATGTTAAATATGCCGGTTCAGAAAATGGCAATTGAAGCAAAAAATATAGACTACTCCATTCGGGTAAATTAATGGATAGAGGATAAACTAAAAGACACAATGAAATTGAAAAAGTATTATAACCTGATTTTCCTGATGGCCTTAGCTTCTGCCTGCAATCAAAGGCAGACAGCGGAAATGAAAATGGTGCAGCCTAACATTTTAATAATCGTAGCAGACGATATGGGCTTTAGCGACATTGAGCCCTTTGGGAGTGGTTTATCAACGCCTACATTAAGCCAACTATCAAAGGAAGCACTCCGCTTTTCCAATTTCCATGTACTTCCTACATGTTCGCCTACCCGCGCATCGTTGCTTACGGGTAACGATAACCATGTGGCTGGTTTCGGAATCATGACCGAGCTTGAATATCCTACGGTAAAAAATTTGCCTGGTTATTC
>DAIQPD010000242.1:0-5843 GCA_036787535.1 Chryseolinea sp. | reverse complement strand
TCAAATAAAACAGTTTTACATTGACGTACTAAAATTGACTAAGCGATAAAAAGAGCAGCGCTATGCAAAAAGGATAATCCATTTCGGGGTTCAATAAAGTTATTAGTATTATCAACTTAAAACGATAACAATAGTATGAAACAGAAATTAATAGCATTGATTTTACTTTTGACTTTGACAGGTTTGACCTATGCTCAAAAAAGTGAGGAGAAATTAGTTCGAAAATCTTTTGACAGCTATAAATCAGCCATACTTAATGATAAAGGAGAAGAAGCAGTAAAGTATGTTGACAGCAGAACAATAAAATACTACAGTGACATTTTAGAACTTGTAAAAACCGCGGACTCGACAGAAGTTGAGACACTGTCTATACTTGACAAGCTAATGGTATTTTCGATAAGACACAGAACACCAAGGGAAGATGTGTTATCGTTTGACGGTGAGGCTTTACTGGTTTATGCAATTAAAAACGGAATGGTTGGCAAGAATAGTGTTGCCAATAACTCCATTGGTGATGTTACAATTGATAACTCATTTGCCAAGGGACAGTTTATTGCTAATGGAAATAAAGCACCTTTATATTTTCATTTTTACAAAGAATCGGAACAGTGGAAAATTGATTTAACATCACTCTTTCCGATTTCAACTACAGCCTTTAAAAAAATGGCTGACGAAAGTGGAAAAAACGAAAATGAATTTCTCTTTTCGGTACTAGAAATAATAACCAACAAAAAGCCAGGTAGCCAAATTTGGAACCCCGTAAAATAGACTTATGGAAAATAACGATACACTCAATGAAAATTTTAAAAATGAGCTAGAAACTATTTCTAAGAACACAATACTTGATCCTGGTTATAGAAGAAAAAAACTAATGCTTTGGTTTATAAGAACGAGTATAACAGTAGTACTTTACCTACTATTTTGGAAGCATAGTTGGGTTAAATGGACTTTGTTATTGACTATTCCGTTAAGCATATTCAGTTTTTTCACAATTGTTGGTTCTCCTTATTTACTAAAAAGAAAAATCGAAGGAACGAAGCAAAAATTAACCGCAGCAGACAAAATTATAAATGAAACAGAAAATGATGGAGAGTAGAAAAACAATTGATCAAAGTAACTACCCAAAACGCGAAGTTTTGTGTTTCAAAGACCAGGCATGAAGTTTTAGCAATTGAATCGTTTGCCACTATCTTCGCAATAAATTTTTAAAACCCTACAATATTCCTTGCGCAATCAGCGACTATCCCATAGTTAAGCGTAAGGAAATGGAACTGGCAATGCAAATAAAAGAGGAAACATTCCTGCGAGAGAAAGGTAGGTTACTGAGTTTTATCCGTAACCGCGTTTCATCCGTAGAGGAGGCCGAGGATATACTGCAGGATGTCTTCTATCAGTTTGTTGCTGGTTTTGAATCGATTGAATCGCTCGATCGGGTTACATCCTGGTTATTTCAGGTGGCCCGAAATAAAATTATCGATCGATACAGAAGAGATGCAGCACGACCTCAGCGAACCGATTTTGGTTCAAGCTCTGGTTCAGATGATGATGCACCGCTAACTCTTCAGGAAATTCTTCCCGACTTAGGTAACACACCGGAAGATGTGCTTTTCAAAGAAGTACTTTGGGACGCCATCATGGAAGCGTTGGATGAATTGCCCGCTGATCAGCGCGAGATCTTCATTCAGAACGAAATGGAAGAGCGAGGCTTTCGTGAAATATCGGAAGAGACTGGCGTATCCATCAATACCTTACTCTCAAGGAAACGATATGCAATTCTTGCGCTTCGGAAAAAATTACAACGATTATACAACGAAATTTAAAATAGCAGAGATATGAAAAAGGGTGTGATGATTATAAAGATGGTGTTGCTTGGAATCCTGGCCATTATCGCTTTTGGGTTCGGTACCATGTGGCTTTGGAACTGGCTGGTGCCAACATTATTTAATGGACCGATTATTACCTTCTGGCAAACATTAGGGTTGATTTTGTTGAGTAAGATTTTTTTCTCCGGATTTGGCGGCAAATCGCACAACCATCATAATGGTAACGGATTTGGCGCGCAATGGAAGAGGCGTTTTGTTGAGAAGGTATCGTCTTTAAGTCCACAGGAGCGGGAAGCATTTAAGCAGAAAATGAAAGATAAATGGTGTAGTTGGGATGAACGCACTTCAGATAAGAATTCAGGGGTTTCAAACGATTGATGCTGCACTTCACGAAAAAATAACAAACTTTTTTCTTAAAAACGCGAACATTTAGCTGGAATTGACGTTCGCAGAAACTGTGGAAACTTTTGTGATGTTAATAGTTTCCGTAGTTTTGCAACCGATATGGAAGAAACAGGAACCAAAGAGAAGATTTTAAATGGAGCGGTTGAGCTCTTTATGAAGTATGGACTGAGGAGTATTTCGATGGATGACATAGCGCGCCACCTCACCGTTTCGAAGAAGACACTTTACCAACACTTTGCCGACAAAGAGGATTTGATTACAGTAGTGTTGTCAGCTCACATTGAAGAAAACAGAAAACAGTACGAGGCGATTACAGAGAATTCGGTTAATGCGATTGATGAGCTTGCGCAGATTTCTCAGTGCTTGAGAAAGGACATGTCTGAAACCAATCCATCCGTTTTGTTTGATCTTCAAAAATTTCATCCCAAGGCATGGGAAGTCTGGTTGAATCATAAGAACAAATACATACGCGAGTCGGTGGTGAGAAATATAAAACAGGGAATAGAGGAGGGGTATTATCGTGAAGATGTAAACCCTGATGTTCTCGCTGCCATTCGCATTGAACTTATATCAATGGGCTTCGACCAAAGTGTATTTCCTCAAAGCACATTTAGTCTGGCGGAAGTACAGTCACAAATCTTCGATCACTTTGTTTATGGACTCTGCACCGATAAAGGAAAGAAATTATATCAAAAACAGAAAGAACAACATGCATAATTACCAAATCCCAAATATGAAACGTTTATATAAAACCCTCCTTGTAACCTTACTCGTACCCTTATGGGTAAATGCCCAAACGACTGATGTGCCTTCTGGCTCATTTACCTTAGAACAATCTATTAACTATGCCCTTGAAAACGCCATCAATATTCAAAACTCTTTGATTGATGAAAAAATTTCTGATGCTTTAGTGAAAGAAACGAGAGGTATTGGCTTGCCTCAGATTGATGGATCGGTAACCTTGATGCACAATGCTAAGCTTCAGCGGTTCTATACTGCATACGATCCCGATGGATTTTCTATTGGTGGAGATTTAGGCAGTGTGCCCGGAATTCAACCTGGGGATGTAGTTGGCGCACAAAACTTTTTTCAATTACCCAGTAATGGGACGGCTGCCCTTTCAATAAATCAGATACTTTTCAATAACTCTTATCTGTTGGGTTTAAAGGCATCAAGAACATATCGTGATCTTGCCACAAAGACTACTCAACAAACAAAAGAACAAATCATTGAAGGCGTAACAAAAGCTTATTTCGCTGCGGTTATTAATACGGAACGCATAAAGCTTTTTGAAAGTAACATTGCGCGAGTTGATTCTTTGTTCAAATCAACAAAAGCTTTAAATGAGAATGGATTTGCTGAGGCAATCGATGTTGATCGTACAGAAGTTACGTTGAACAACCTGATCATTGAACGTGATAAATTCATAGGCATTCAGGAGATAGCGCTACAATTATTGAAATTCCAAATGAATTATCCAATGGAGAAGCCCATCATCATTGCCAGTGACCTCAACTCATTTAAACTTGATAGGGATATTGCATACCTCACAGAAGATTGGAATTATACTACACGGATTGATTATAGTATTCTGGAGTCCAATAGAGACTTGCAGGAACTTGATGTGAAGAATAAAGTGTCAGCATCGATACCTAGTCTGTCGGCTTTTGCCAATTTGGGCTATGGAACTCAATCCAATAATATTGGTGGACTATTCACAACAAATAGTAACATAGCTGATGCTGGTGGAGTAGGTCCTGACAAGTGGTATCCGGCAACATCGTTTGGTGTTTCATTAAACGTTCCGATTTTTAGCGGTTTACAACGAAATTATAAACTTCAACAATCCAAGCTTACGCTTTTGAAAACCGAGAATGGATTTAAGTCATTAAAAAATAGTATCGATCTTGAAATATCAAGAGGTACTATTACCTATGAGAATGCCTTAAAGACATTGGACGCACAGAGACGTAATACAACATTGGCCGAAAATGTAGCGCGTGTAACTAAAATTAAATATGAACAAGGTGTCGGAACAAATTTAGAAGTCGTAGATGCTGAAAGTGCTTTACGTGAAGCACAGATTAATTATTACAGTGCCATGTACGATGCTATTGTATCAAGAGTGGATTTGATTCGTGCATACGGCAAGATCAACACCCTTGCTTCACCACAAAATTAATATGACCAATAACCTGAAAATAAATTCAAAATGAAATCAACACTATACAATTACCTATCAATTCTGACTATCGCTGCAATACTTGTTGCTTGCGACACTGATAAAAGTGCTAAGCTTGAAAAATTAAAAGCAAAGCAAACTGAGTTAGCAAAAGAAATCGCTGCGTTGGAAAAAGAAATGCCAGTAGATTCTTCTAAGATTAAAGTAAAATCAAAAGAGGTTGCTGTGATTCAACTTGCTCCACAGAAGTTCGATCACTATGTTCAAACACAAGGAGCCATTGAAGCGGAAGATAATATCCTGGTAAGTGCAAAAACCCCGGGTGTAGTTACTCAGGTTTTTGTAAAAGAAGGACAAGCCGTTTCCAAAGGACAAGTGTTGGCACAAATTGATAACTCGATTATTCTTCGTGGCATTGAAGGTATGAAATCACAATTAGAACTTGCGAATACAGTGTATAATCGCCAAAAGAATTTGTGGGATCAGAAAATTGGAACAGAAGTGCAATACCTTCAGGCCAAATCAACCAAAGAAAGTCTTGACCGTCAGCTTGCAGGATTGCAAGAACAGAACGAAAACACACGCATTAAGTCTCCCATCAGTGGAACGATCGATGCGGTAACAGCAAAAAATGGTGAAAGCATTTCTCCGGGTATGCCGGCTTTCAGAGTGATCAATACTTCTGATTTAAAAATCACAGCACATATATCTGAAGCGTATGCCAATACGATTAAGAAAGGTGATAAGGTAGTAGTATTAGTTGACGATGCTGGAAAAGAGATCAAAGCAAGCGTAACGTTTGTCGGAAAGAATATCGATCTGTTAACACGTACCTTTCCGATTGAAGTTGATCTTCCATCACTTGCTGAATTGAGACCGAACATGACCGCAGTGATAAAAGTGATATTTCTTACAGACCCATCGGCCATTGTTGTGCCGGTTAATATCGTACAGAGCGTTAACGGAGAAAAAATTGTTTATGTATCTGGCCAGGATGGCAAAAACACAGTAGCACGTAAACGTGTTGTAGAGATTGCTGGTGTTTTTGATAACCTCGCTCAAATTAAATCAGGCGTTGCTGCTGGTGAAAAGGTAATCACGGTTGGTTATCAAGGACTGAACGATGGCGACTTTATCAAACTTTAATGATGGGTAGAGTATTGAGTCGTTAGTCCTGAGTCTTTAGTATTCAAACTACTCAAAGACTCATCAGACAAGATTCACTATTCAAGACTATTAACTCTATAAAATATGCAAGACTCAAACAAAGAATTTGGACCCACCAGTTGGGCCATTGATAATAAGATTGCGATTTACGTTGGGGTATTCCTCATCTGTATTGCAGGTATTGTTACCTATTTGACTTTACCAAAGGAAAATTTTCCTGAGGTAGTGTTTCCTCAGATTATTGTGGCAACTCAGTATCCGGGTGC
>DAIQPD010000241.1:0-5864 GCA_036787535.1 Chryseolinea sp. | reverse complement strand
TAAATTGTTTGTAATGATAAACCCTGGGAATGTATTGGTACAATGACCATGGTCAACCGTTTTGATGCTATTTATCATGCAGTTACCCATATTTATTCGTTTTCTATTCTCACTTTTCTGTTTCGAATTTCATACAAACAAATACCATTTGCCCGAAGCCTTCCCCAAGATTACACCACATTAATTCATAAATCAAATTGATGATTTCTATACTCGTATAGTTATCATCTATACTTCTTTTGACTTCGGGAACATGGGATGATCTGTCGATACATTTTGATAAAATGGTGGCCAAAGGTTTCAAAACTAGGAGCAATTTCACAATACCTTCTAATGAAAAGAACCGGAAACAGAAATTACCTATCTTTTCCTAAACAATTGATAACCTTCTTTACCCAATGAAAATAAGTATCCGAATCCTCCGAGCCACTTTCATAGGTACAATACTTTTGGTAAACCAATCATTAGTTGCACAAACTATTAATCCACAACTTCTTCAGAAGGCCTGGAAAGCCCAATGGATAACCGGACCAGGCAGACCTTTAGGATGGGGGGCGGTATCAGATCAAACGCTGAAAGAATATGGTGTATTCAAATTCAGAAAAACCATCACGTTAAACGATAAACCTTCCTCCTTTGTCATTCACATTTCTGCTGACAACCGATATAAGTTTTTCGTGAATGGAAAACAGGTATCACAAGGGCCAGCCAGAGGCGATCTCTACTTCTGGAATTTCGAAACCGTTGATATTGCTTCATACCTCAATTCAGGTGATAACATCATTGCCGCGGTTGTATGGAATGACGGCAAAAGTAAACCGGAAGCTCAGATTAGTTATGCGACCGGATTCATCCTGCAAGGCAATACAGACTCAGAAGAAATTGCCAATACGAATGATAGTTGGAGAGCAATAAAAGATGAGAGCTATCAGCCCTTAAGAGTTAGAGCCACAGGATATTACGTTGCAGGGCCAGGTGAACAGGTTGATATGCATAAGTACATAAGCGGATGGGAAAAGCAAAAGTATGATGATAGCCAATGGAGCAAAGCTCGCGTTATTTCAGTAGGTCTTCCAAAGAATGCAGCAATCAACTCCACGGGTTGGATGCTCGTCCCATCTTCCATTCCACAAATGGAAATGACGATGCAAAGATTATTGACCATGCGAAAATCAGAAGGTGTTCAAATTCCCGTTGGTTTTCCTGCAAAGAAGACAAGCGTCACCATTCCTGCAAATACAAAAGCGACCATCTTGCTGGATCAGGGATACTTAATTAATGCTTATCCAACGCTGATCTTTAGCGGTGGCGAAAGTGCAAGCCTTTCGATGAGTTATGCTGAAGGTCTTTACATTCGAAAGGATGAAAACATCAGCGGCAACTGGATACCTGAACTACCGAAAGGTAATCGCAATGAGATTGAAGGCAAGATATTTATTGGGAAAACGGATAGTCTTATCTCCAATGGAAGTAGCAATCAGGAGTATACGCCACTTTGGTGGAGAACCTACCGATACCTCCAATTAGTTGTGAATACAAAAGCAGAACCGTTAGTATTGGAAAATATTTACGGCACGTTTACCGGCTATCCTTTAGTGCAGAATGCCAGGCTCCAAAATCAAAACCCAGAGCTGAATAAGATCCTCGATGTTGGTTGGCGTACCGCTCGTCTGTGTGCTTTCGAAACCTATATGGATTGTCCGTACTATGAACAGTTGCAATACATTGGTGATGCCAGAATTCAAATGCTGGTTTCGTATTACAACGCTGGTGATGATCGACTTGCCCGAAATGGTTTAACACTTATGGACCATTCACGCTTGGCTGAAGGTATTACTCAGAGCCGATATCCTACAGATTTGAATCAGGAGATTCCTACTTTTTCACTTTGGTGGGTTGCCATGCTTCACGATTACTATAGGTACCGACCAGATAGTCTTTTCATTAAAGATAAATTACCGGGTGCCAGACAAGTGCTATCTTTTTTTGAACGTTATCAACAAAGTGATGGATCACTAAAAAATGTTCCATACTGGGTTTTCACTGATTGGGTTCAGCACAAGGGCTGGAATTTTGGAATGGCACCAAAAGGTAGCAAGGGTGAATCTGCGATTCTGGATATGCAACTCCTTTGGGTGTATCAACAGGCAAGTGAAATGGAAAGCAATCTGGGATTAAAAGACTTTGCCAAACTATATACAGCCAGAGCAGAGCAACTGAAACAAACCATACAACAGAAGTATTGGGATTCAACTAAAAATCTGTATGCAGATACAGAACAGAAAGATACTTTCTCTCAACATGTTAATTCATTGGCGATACTTTCAGGCGTAATCACAAATGAAAAAGCAACGGCTCTTGCTAACAAAATGTTGGCTGATACAACGCTGGCACAAGCATCCATATACTATAAGTATTATTTACATCAGGCGCTTATCAAATCCGGACTTGGCGATGACTATCTGAAGTGGTTAGATAAGTGGCGCGAAAATATGGCCATGGGTCTCTCAACATGGGCAGAAGATTCTGATGTAAGTACAGCGCGATCTGACTGTCACGCATGGGGGTCAAGTCCGAACATTGAATTCTATCGCACGATACTCGGTATCGACAGTGATGCATCCGGTTTTTCAAAAATTAAGATCACACCTCACTTGGGTTCTCTTGTCGAGATCAGTGGCGAAATACCGCACCCTAATGGAAAAATTTCAGTTGCATACAAACTGAGAAAGGGAAGCCTGAAAGCCGAAATAAATCTTCCTGAAAATACCTCTGGTACATTTGTGTGGAAGGGAAAGAGCCACGCCATAAAAGGAGGGAAGAATACCTTTAATCTGTGATGCTTTACCTTGCGCAATCAAAATGAACGAATTAGAAACAAAGTAAATAAAGGTAGCACGAAGGAATGAATTGCAAGTAGGCGAGTAGCCATCCAGGATGAGCCATTAATAATCCATGATTTTAGTATCTTGAAAATTCGTTTGCACGATCTATGGATTTATACTTTACATTTTCGATCCTCATTGTTCTCTCCGCACTATTTTCTTTTATCAATAGCCGATACCTGAAGCTTCCTCCAGCAATTGGCATCATGCTGTTGGCGATCATCACCTCTATTAGTTTGGTGATCATTGGCAAAACGTATCCTGTCTTCTCTGAATATTCTTCTGGTATCATGGCCAGTTTTGATTTCCCGGTTGTGCTCATGGGTTTCATGCTCAACTTTTTATTGTTTGCCGGAGCCATTCACGTCAGTATGCAGGATCTGCACAAACAACGAATGCCCATTCTTATACTCTCAACATTGGGTGTCATACTCTCCACTTTTCTGGTAGGCGGGATGATGTTTGCTTTATTGCTTCAGCTCCAGATAGAAGTGCCCTTTATTCAATGCCTTGTATTTGGTGCCCTTATTTCACCTACCGATCCACTGGCAGTAATCGCTATTTTGAAAAAGTCTGGAATAAGTAAGCCTGTTGAAGTCAAGATTGCTGGTGAGTCTCTCTTCAATGATGGTGTGTCCGTTATGTTGTTTGCTATTCTGTTACAACTGGCACAGGGCAATGAAGTAGATATAACCTTCCAAAATATTGCAGGCCTATTTGTCCAAGAGACGATTGGAGGAGTAGTAGTCGGATTGTTATTGGGCTACATTGGTTCACAGGGAATAAAAAGAATAAATGACTATCAGGTAACGGTACTGATCACAGTTGCCATTGTGATGGGTGGCTACCTTGTCACACGCTACCTGCATATTTCCGGGCCACTCACCATGGCTGCTGCAGGATTGGTGATAGGTAACTATGGTAAGAAAACTGCCATGTCTTCTACTGACAAAGATTACCTGGATAAATTCTGGGAAATGATAGATGAAATTCTAAGTGCGATGTTATTCCTGATCATTGGTCTTGAACTATTACTGATTCCTGATATTCATCAATACTGGATCATGGGATGTTCAAGTATCGCAATCGTATTACTAAGTCGGTACCTGTCAATCTGGATACCGATGAAGATTATTCCGAATATTGGACGGTTCGATGCAAAGACCATGGCCGTAATGGTATGGGGTGGTTTGCGTGGCGGAGTTTCAGTAGCACTTGCATTAACTATTGATCCACATCTGAATCAAAATCTTTTTTTATCGGCTACCTATTATATAGTTGTTTTCTCCATCATGGTTCAAGGCCTTAGCATTGGCAAACTTATTTCCCTCATCAATAGAAGGAAAAAAGTAGCTTAACGGGCATCTCTAAAAACACTTTTCTTATTAGCCTCATATCTTCCCTTCTCCGCTTGGGAAAGATAAGCCGAGGTTTTTAGAGATGCCCTGATGTTTTCTTACCAAGATATTTCAGGTTTAGTATGACTACCACTTCGGTCGAATACCTGGAGCATAAGGAAATGATAATTCCTCATAGTATTCTAGTGTATGGGGTGGTTTTTCAACACCTGCTGGTATAGGTAAGTGAGAGTAAGATTGGAAATAGGATAGACAAGCATCACGCCACCATGCTGCTTCTTTTTCCTGAATGCTCAGAAAGTCTTTTACCATATTATATCGTTCTGTGTCAACTTTATCTTTTACAGTGCTCCAGTTTTTTTGCATCGAGCGAACGGAGTTAACACCCGTCTGATATGATAAAGCGATTTCATCCCACAATATGTTTCCCGATTTCATTTTATGAGTCCAGGGTAAATGATGAAACCACAACAGATACATATCGGGGCAAGTCTCAAGCGATGTCCATTGTTCGTTCACAGGTTTTGAATATTGAGCCAGTGCATTACTTCCGGTTATGGTGCGATTAAATCCTATACCTGCACTGTCTGCTTTGTGATAATAAACGGATGTCCAATCTGCACGCCCTTTGTTGATCCATGGTCCCGGTCCGTAGTGGTGACTGTATCCCATCATGTGATGAAGCCCCAATGGCGTCATATAATTTACAACTGCCTGGTGTGAACTCAGCATCATGTTTTGCAGCGGAGCAATCACATTCTTATCATTCGAAAAGGTAAGACGAATCCATTCCTCTGAAATTTGTTCGGGGGTAAGTTCATGGTTCCACGCTAATCTTCCTAAGCCATACCAATTGGACTGACCAAAAGGATGTCCGCACCAGTTTCGATCATTACCGATGTTTGCTACGCCCGCCATACCTGTAAGTTTGTGATGATCAACAGAACCATCAACGACTCTTGCCACAGTAGCATTTTCACTCGTATGCGTATTGCTTTCCAAACATTCTTTGAATAACGAAGGAAGAAAAACAAGATGAGTAGCGAAGCCAAGGTATTCTTGTGTCACCTGAAACTCCATCATGATTGGAGTCTTGGGCATAGCACCAAATAAGGGATGAAAGGGTTCACGAGGTTGAAAATCAATCGCACCATTTTTTACTTGAATCAAAACGTTATCGCGAAATGTTCCGTCAAGGATTTTGAATTCATTGTATGCTTGCTTGGCACGATCATCCGGAACTTCATTGTCGTATACAAAAGCGCGCCACATCACAATGCCGCCAAACGGTTTTACTGCATCGGCCAGCATGTTTGCACCATCGGCATGCGATCGGCCATAGTTTTGCGGACCAGGTTGTCCTTCTGAATTTGCTTTAACCAAAAAACCTCCAAAGTCAGGAATGACTTTATAAATTTCTGCTGTCTTTTCATTCCACCATTTTTTAACATCTTCATTTAGTGGATCCGCTGTTTTCAATCCACCCATTTCTATTGGTGCGCTAAAGCGAGCGGTGAGGTACACTTTTATACCATACGGTCTGAATAAATCTGCAAGCGCGGCAACTTTCTTCAAATAGTCTTCACGCAGTATCAAAGCATTGGCATTAACATTTGTAAGA